>NZ_JAKFZM010000025.1:0-75643 GCF_021654205.1 Leisingera sp. MMG026
GGCAGCCAAGGGTACGCTGGCGCAGCCAGGGCACCCTGCGGGCGCGGGAGCACCACCGGGACAGATCAGCAGCAAACCCCAGGCCTCAGCGGCCGCGGGTCCAGCGGCTGCGGGACGCAAACAGCGGTGTTTTTGTGGCCAGGCCGACCATCGCATAGACCGCAAAACCGACTGGATCCGACAGCAGCAGCTTCAGCACGGCGCCGACGCTTGGCGGGATTTTGTCCTCGTTCTGCAGCAGGCCTGGGAATTTGCTTGCCACCTCAGCCACGCCTGCGTTTTGCCGCCGCCGCACCCGGACCAGATTGCGGAAACCCTCCACCATCGGCCAGCTGTAAACCGCAGGCACTTTCACCCGCTCAGACGGTGCAAAATTCAGCCGGGCAAAAATGTCATCGGCGATGATATCCGGCCAGTCCCCCCAGCGCTGCCGTCCCGCGCAGGTCATGGCGAAGACACCAAATCCGGGCACGCCGCCGGTGACAAACGGCAGCCGGGTCCAGAGTCGTGCATAGGCGCGGGTCAACGCACTGCGCGCCAGTGCCACTTGCGGGCAGCCGCTGGCATAACGCGGCACGTCCTGCGGCAGTGCTGCAGCAAGTTGCGGGATCAGCGCCGGGCTGACTGCAACATCCGCATCCAGATAGATCAGGATACCGCCGCGGGCTGCCGCATCGCCGGCATTCAGCGCGCCAAGCTTGCCGCCCTCCGGCAATTCCAGAACCCGCAGATCCCAGCCTGCGGGAGGCTGCTGAACCCGCGCCAGCGCGGCCGTTTCATCGCGGCAGCCATTTGCCAGCACCAGAACCTCAGCGGCCATGCCCGCAGGCAGCGGATCCGAGGCAAAAACCGCTTGCAGGCACCCCGCGATATACTCCGCTTCATCATGGGCCGGGATCAGGACCGAAACACCTCTGGTCACTTCACGGCCTCCAACGCGTTCCAGCGCGGGTTTTCGTCGCTCAGCACCCGCAAGGCGCCCCAGCTCCCCCACTTTCCAGGCACGCCAACATCGGCATAGGCGGTGAACAGGCCCCCGCCAAGGGTGCTCCAGCCTGTCAGAAGTTCCTGGTACAGCCTGCCCATCTCGGGCGTATAGTTGAAATGGGTGAAGAACCCGGTCAGTGTCTCATCCTCCACCAATGGGCCGATACCGACCACATGGCTGCCGCCCTCATACATGATCAGCTCCAGCCCGTGTTTCTGCGCAACCTGGGCATGATAGGGCAGCACACGCCCCAGCAAATCGGTCAATGTATCGGTGCCGTCCCCCGAGATCAGCCCGTCGCGCAACTCCGCTCCGGCCTGGGCAGAGGCTGCATCATATTGATGTTCCTTAGCAAATGTGCTTGCCGCCGGGCCAGAAAGCCCGCGTTCCGCCGCCACCGCCCGGGCCTGCTCCCGGCTGTCGGCGATCCAGGCGCGGACGTGCCCGGCGCGTTCCGGGATGCCAAGGATGCCGCCGAAGTACCCCGTTACCGCATAGGCATCGAAATAGGCAGCAGGCGCTTGGCGCCCCGCCTGTTCCGCCTTCCACAGCGGCGCCGTCAGAACCTGCTCTTCCAATCCCAGCCAGCCGGTCTGCGAGGAGATCACCCGCACCAGACGCTTGCTGTCAGCACCGAAAATCTGCGTCCAGATTTGCGCAATCTCGGCGGCACGGCCGCCGTAGAACTGCATCCACAACCCATCGCCGCCCCAGCGTGCCTGCGCCTGCGCATCAGCCCAGGCCGCCTGCTGGAACTGCCAGTTCCAGACCTCGTTGGAATACTCCACATAGGCGCGCAGATCCTCATCCAAGCCGCGCTCTGCTGTCCGTGCAAACTGCCGGACATAAGTGTCATCCGCCATATGCGGCATGGTGAACCAGGGATCGGCCCCCAGCGTGTTGGCCAGCGCCAGCATGATCTCGGCCGGAACCCCCTTCAGCGCCCAAGTGTATTCAGGAACCCGCGGCCGGTCCTCCCAGCCGGTTTGCTCTGAATCATTGGCGGCCATCCAATCCATGAACCGCAGCGCGGCAAACCCGTCCAGCCGGTCCAGCCACAGCGGGTTGAACAGCTCGCCTTGCTCATAGGCCTCCAGGTGCTCTTCCTTCACCACCCGGATGTTGCGCACATAGTCATCGCCGCTGCCGCCGCGCCGTCCTGTCCGCTGGATGCGGATTTCCACCGGACCGGGGCCGGGGGCATAGTCGAACCGCACTTCGCCCTTGCCGTAGCGCACATTCTCAGCCCGGCCGGCAACCTCGACAATGCCCTGACCGTCGAACCGCAGCACATAGCGGCCCGTCAGCGAGACAGCTTGTGCAGGCAGATCGGTCAGGATCACCGTGCCGATTGATGTCAGCTCAGGCGGGATAGCAGTGGGCCAGCCCTCCGGGTCCAGATACCCGGCGGCCAGCAGATCCTGGTGGTCCGCACCGCCCCAGCGTTTCGGAAGATGCCCGATCCAGGGGCGCGCAGTTTTAAAATGATCCAGAAACGGCGCCTGGGTGCTCCAGTCGGCAATGGCTGCCAGGTTGATGGCGACGGGTTGCCGGTTGGGGCTGGCCATCGGTGCGGTCCTGTCAGCCCTGTCAGCGGCCATCACCGAGTTGAGCGCAGGCAGGGCAGGCTCCCGCGGTATGGCAATAGGGCCGGGAGGCAAAGCGGCGGTGCGCACATCGGTTCCTTGAGCCGCAGCCCAGGCAATGTCCTGCAGCCGTGCCGCCAGGTCCGGCGGCGGCGCGGGATAGGGCTTTCCCCAGCGGTCGCTCAGCTGATGCGGCAGGCCAGCCGGGTCCTGCCCGGTCAGCACCGCAAATTGCAGAAGCGCCAGGAAATAGAAACCAGTGGCATTGGGATGGATGTCATCGGCAAACACATCGCGGATGCTGCTGAGGCCGGGCATGGTGCCGGCCAGAATTGCATCCTCCAGCCGCGCCATGGCCTGCCCCGCAGGCAGCAGTTTCACGGTGCCGCTGGTGGCTGTGTTGACCTCATCTACTACCGCTTGCCAGCGCGGCAGGTCCTGGCTGATCCTCTCGCGCCAGGGAATATCGGCACCCTTGTCAAAGGGCACCTCGGCGCCGGTGCCGCTGTCCAGACTGTGCCAGGTTTCCTGCAGGTAAAAGTCCACATCCGGGTTCGCGGCCCGCGCCAGCTGGTAGAATTGGGTGACAGCGCCTTCGGTATCGCTCCACTTCAGGTGATTGGCCAGCGGAATGGCTTCGGTCGCAATCACCGCATCCGCCGGGCGGCGCAGCCTTTCACGTGAATCAACCCCTTCGGCGGTGCTGCTGTGCTGCCAGTTATAGCTCAGCGGCGCGCCATTGATGATCTGCGCCTCGACCGTGGCCTGCCCGCGCGCATTCAAAAGCTGGTCCAGCATCTGCGGGTTGTCCGGCCCGAACAGCGAATGGCCGATCATGACCACGGAGGTAATCAGCGCCTCCAGCTTCATGACGGTGCTCCCCCGGTGGCGATACCTGTACGGGGCAGGGCGCGCACCACGTCCCAGACGATCTGCTGCACTTTGGCGGCGGCCTCAGCCGAAAACGCCTGCGCCGGGCTGCCATCGGCGCGGGTCAGCTGATGCGGCAGCCCCAGGGGCGAGCGCTGGTACAGCACCGCATAGTGGGTCAGCGCAACCGCATAGGCGCCCAGATCATTGACATGTATCGTGTCCAATTCCCCCGCGGGCGTGCGGGCAAACAGCGATTCACGTGAAGCCAGGCCAGGGATCCCTCTGGCCTCCGCCGCCCGCGCCAGTGCCGCCAGTACCTGCCCGCCGGGGATCAGATAGACCGGGTGCTGCGGGTTGCTGCGGCTGTCCGGACCCAGCAGTTTGCCCACCCACAGCGCCTCAAGATCGCCGTCGATCCGTTCCAGCCAGCCGTCCGGGTCGTCCAGCCTGTGCCAGGTCTCATAGAGATACATACGTGTGCCAGGCGAGGCTTGCCGGACAAGCCCTGCCCAATTCGTCAAGTATTCGGCGGCGCTGAAATAGCGGAGGGCGTCGCGCAGCTCGACCATCTCGGTCAGCACCAAGGCACCGTATTCACCGGATTTGACGGCCTCCCGCGCGTCCCGGTAAGCGGGCGGCTGATTGGCGGTCTCAAAATCGAGGATATCTTCCCCCGGCTCCCAATGCGCCCGCAGCGATGTGCCCGAGCCCAGCTGGCTGTTGAACCCATGCCCCGCAGGCGCCAGCTGCGCCAGCATATGCGGCATGTCAGACCCGACCAGCGAATGACCCAGATGGAAAACCTTCAAGGGTGCCTCAGGCGGCGCCAGCGGCGGTGGAACCGGCACGCCGCGGCTGCGTGTTGCAAACCCCATCAGCCCCAGCGCTGCACTCAGCGCGCCGAAAACCAGAAATCCGCGCCGCCCCATCATCCGCGCCCCCGGATTTCCGCCGTGGTGATGATCAGGCCGGCACCAATTGCAAAGCGCCCGCTGACAGCTTCTCCGCGTACAAAAGGCGGCCGGTCAGCGGTAAACACGGCCCGGTACGCAGCTGCCGCCAGATCAAACTCCAGCTCCATCCCGTCAAAGCCATAAAAAGCCCGGCTCAGCGTGTATTGGCATTTGTAGGCCGCTTCCTTGGCGGAAAAGATCATCTTGGCCATCTGCCCGGGGTTGTCCTGCCGTTTCAGCCAGGCCTGTTCCCGCTCCGAGCAGATTGCAGGCAGCAGTTCGTCCTTCAGCGGCGTGTCCTCTTCCACGTCGATCCCCAGACCCTGAACGTCGCCCTCATGGGCCAGCACGGCCATGGCGCAGCTTTTGGTATGGGTGATCGAGCCGACCAGCCCCTTGGGCCAGACCGGCGCCCGGTCGCGGCCCACGGGCACAGGTGCAGGCGTCAGCCCAAGCTGCCGCATCGCCTGATGCGCGGCACTGCGTCCAGCGGCAAATTCGGTGCGCCGTTTGATCACCGCGTTCGGCGACAGCCCCGCGGCTTCCTCTGCCAGCGGTGCGGGCGGGGCGCCCAGCGGATCTGCCCCGGCCAGCGCCACATCGGCGGCAAAAAGCGGCCGGACCAATGCCAGCCGCTTTGCCAGTTTGTTTTCGGCCTCTGTCATCCGGTCCTTGCTTTGCGGTTTGCACGCATGGCCCGCCGTTTCGACATGGTGCCGGCGCGGTCGGGCCCTTCGCTGTCCTGCGGCTGTTGTTCCGCATTTGCAGGTGTGCCTGCAAGCCCTTCGATATGGGCCGCCAGCCCCGCAAGCGTCGGGAAGCGGAAGATATCCGTGATCGACAGGCTGGCAGTCCCCAGTGCCTCGCCCAGTTCGGTGCGCAATTCCCGGTGCGCCTGCACCGCCAGCAGCGAATGGCCGCCAAGCGCAAAGAAATTGTCCTGTGCGCCGATGCCGCTGATTCCCAGAATGCGGCTCCAGACGGTTGCGATCCTGGCTTGCGCGCCTGCATCCAGCGCAACAGCCGCAGGGGCTTCGGCCCGTGCCGGCTGCGGATCAGGCAGTGCCTTGCGGTCGATTTTCTTGTTTGGTGTCAGCGGGAAGGCCTCCAGCGTGACGATCCGCGCAGGCACCATCGCCTCGGCCAGTCTGGCCGCCAAGGCTTGTTTCACAAGGCTCTCGTCAACAGGTGCAGCGGCGGTGACATAACCTACCAATTGCCCGGCGCCGCTTTCGCCGCGCGGCACAACCACAGCCCCCGTCACACCGGGGAAGGCGGCCATCGCGGCTTCGATCTCGCCCAGCTCAATCCGCTGGCCGCGGATCTTAACCTGATGGTCGGTGCGGCCCAGAAAGGCCAGCGTGCCGCCGGCTGTCCAGCGCACCAGATCCCCGGTGCGGTAAAGGGGGGTATCAGCGAACGCTGTGTTTACGAACCGTTCAGCAGTCAGCTCTTGCCGTTGCCAGTAACCCGCCGTGACACCCGCGCCGCCGATGTACATTTCCCCGGCTGTCCCCGCGGGGACAGGCATCTGTTTTTCGTCCAGAACGTAAACCTGCGTGTTGGCAATCGGCGTGCCGATCCCTGTTGTCCCCGCCGGGACAGCCGTGACTTTCTCCACTGTCGACCAGATCGTCGTCTCGGTCGGGCCGTACATGTTGTGGATTCCGGCGGGGGTAGCCTCGCGCAGCGCCTGCACCAGATCCCCGGGCAGCGCCTCGCCCCCCACCAGCAGATGCTGCAATTGTGCCAAACAGGCGCTGGCGTCTTCATCCGCGGCAATCATCCGGGCCATCGACGGGGTGCACTGCATGTGGCTGACCCCATGGCGCACGATCTGTGCAGCCAAAGAGAAGTCATCCGCCGCCAGTTCCTGCGGGGCGTTGGACAGGCGCAGCACTTCGGCCAAGGGTTTCAGCCCCTCCAGCACCACGTCCGGCGCGATGCCATAGTCGATCAGGCAGGCGATCTCATCCACGCCGATGTGTTTCAGTTGCTCGACCCGCTGGCAGGCATCCCGAATGGTGCCGAACAGGCCCGAGTCCTCAAAATACCGTTCAAAGGCGAAGTCGAGGATCGCTTCCAACTCCTCCTCAGACAGCGACCCCAGATCCATCTCAAACGGGTTTTTGACACCTTCGGGCTTCTTGAACGCCGGGAAGGCCCAGGCGTATTGCTTGATCAGCCCGGCGGCCGAGCGCAGGTAGTCCTTCATCGGCTCGCGCGCCACTTGGCGGGCTTCCTCGCGGGTCGCTGCCAGATAGCTGTGCAGCATCAGGGTAACCTTGAAATCCGCAGGGTCATGGCCGGCTTTGCGCAAAGCGTCATGATATATACGGATTTTGCCCGCGACCTCGTCGATGCTTTGGCCCAAGAGATGGGTCAGCACATTTGCCCCGATCGCCCCGGCCTCGCGCCAGGTTTCCGGGTTGCCAGCAGTCGTGACCCAGACCGGCAGTTCGGCTGAGACGGGACGGGGCTGGGTGACAACGGCGTGATCGCTGCCGTCTTTGCGGGCAAAGGCAACCTCCTCGCCGCGCCAGAGTTTGCGCACGGTTTCAATGCTCTCAAACAAGGCAGGTTTATTTGCAGGCGGCGTATTTTCCGGCCGCAGGATGAAATCATCCGGTTGCCAGCCTGAGGCAAAACCGATCCCGGCGCGGCCTGCTGTCAGGTTGTCGATCACCGCCCATTCCTCGGCAATCCGCGCACAATGGTGCAAGGGTGCCACGCAAGAGCCGGCCCGCACGCCGATGTTCTGCGTCACCGCCGCAACGGCAGCACCTGTTACCGACGGGTTCGGATAGGGGCCGCCAAAAGCGTGGAAATGCCGTTCCGGCGTCCAGACCGCGTTGAAACCGTGGCTATCGGCAAACTTGGCGCCTTCAAGCAGCAGATGGTATTTCTGCGGCCCCGGCCCATCGTCATTGCCCCAGTAGAACAGGTTGAAATCCATTCTGCGGTCTGATTTCGCAACCGGGCCTTTGGACAGCTCCAGCCGGCTTTCATCGCTGGACAAGACCAGCTTCAGCCCGCGCGTCAGGGTCCAGAACAGCTCCAGCACCGAGATGTCAAAGCTAAGGCTGGTGACCGCCAGCCAGGCATCGCCGGGCTGATGCGGGATGCGCTGATCCATGCCGGTGAAGACGTTCGAGACATTGGCGTGGGTGACCATCACCCCCTTGGGCAGACCGGTCGAGCCGGAGGTGTAGATCAGATAGGCCGGATCGCTGCCCGTGGCGCCGCCATTGATGTTATCGTTGGCTGTCCCCGCGGGGACGGTTTCCATTTCCAGCACCTGCGCCCCGGAGGCGGGCAGGGCGCCGGCCAGTGCGGATTGTGTCACGATCACCTGCGCCCGGCTGTCGCTGATGTAATGGGCAATCCGGTCCGCAGGATAGGCCGGGTCGAGCGGCACATAGGCGCCGCCGGCCTTCATCACGCCCAAGGCGGCAAACACCAGCTCGGGTGCGCGGCGGATATGGATGCCTACATGAACTCCAGGTTTCACGCCCATTTCACGCAGGCGCCGGGCCACGGCATTGGCGCGGGCGTTGACCTCGGCGCAAGTGAAGCTTTGGTTCTCGAACACCAGTGCAGCGGCGTCAGGGGTGCTGGCGGCCTGGGCCTCGAAAGCGGCGTGAATGGTCAGATCTGCGGGATAGTCCGCGGCGGTCTGATTCCAATCCTCCAGCAGCAGCTTGCGCTCGGCTTCGGGCAGGATGGGGAGGTCTGCGACCGCTAGGTCCGCATCACCGGCCAGGGCGCCCAGCACCAGAGCCAGCCGCGCGGCCAGCAATTCTGCGGCCTGTTCGTCCAGCTGGGCGTCCGTGTGCAGCGCCAGTGCGCCATCGCAGAAAGCGACGGTGGCGGCGCAGCCTGAAACCGGGCCGTCCCTGTCCAGAGACAGGCCTATGGCTGGTTGAGAGAACGCCGGAATCTCGGGTGCCCGCGCGGCCAAATCCTCGGCAAAGCCGCCGTATTTACGCGCTTTTTCAATGCCCTGAATTGCTTTCGCTTTGAGATCGGACACGGTTTGTTCCCGCCGCGCCTGCAGCGGAACCCAATCGGAGATCAGCCCAGGAACCGCGTTCATACCGGCGATGGACAGCGCCACATCAGCGGATTTCTCGCCGCTGCTGAGCAAGGCCCAGGCCAGCACCCCGGCGGCGGCCTGTTCTTCGCTGAGGGCGGCAGGCATGGCGATCTTCCGGCGGGTTACCCCTGCGCTGCCGGTATCTGTTGCAAGCGGTACCTGGACCGGCTGCATCGCGGCAAGCGCCTTGCGCCAGTGGCTTTCGCCACCCTGCACGGAGGCCATCTGTGCAGTGAGGGACCCGGCGTCTTCCGCGGTCAGCGCCGGCAGCAAATCGCCGGCTTTGACCAGCCCGGATACGTCCAGCGGTTTGCCTGCCGGCGTGGTCAGCCGCGACAGCATCAGCGCGCCGTCCGCGGTGGCGATTGTCACGCTGTCTTTGCGGACGTCAAGCACTGTGCCGGGGGCGCCGGAGCCTTCTGCTGTTTCCGCGGCCCCAGTGAGAGCGACCTGCCCGCCAATCCGCAATTTGGCGGCGCACAGCGGGTTCCAGTATCCGCCGGTGTCCAAGGCACGGACCAGCCGCGCCAGTTCGGCGGCGGGGCGGGAGACGTCCAGCAGTCCCCCTGCGGCGGGGCGGTCGGATCTGGCAAACACGCGGCGCTGGCTCAGGTCCTGCGGCTGGCGGTTCAACTCGCCGGTTTCCAGCTGCGCCATCACCTCGTCAAAGCTGTCCATCGCGGCGGCGTAGCATTTGGAGTTCAGGCTGAACGCAGTTTCATCCGCCGCTACATCGAACAGCCGCCGGGCCAGGATGTCGCCCTCATCGACACCGCTGGTCATCAGGTGCCAGGTGATGCCATGCTGTGTTTCGCCATTGATCAGCGCCCAATTCGGGGTGTTGAGGCCCGCGTAATGGGGCAGGGGGCCGTCGTGGAAGTTCACCGCGCCTTTGGCGGCCAGTGCCAGAACCTCATCAGGGATCACTGTCAGGTTGGCAATTGACAGCAGCCAGTCGAAGCCGCCTTGCAGCTGCAGCTGCTGCTGGGTGTCCAGCAGGGGCAGGCCCTTGCCATCGGCCCAGCTGCGGATATCGGGGTCTTGCGACACCACGGCCCGGATCTGGTGGCCGCGTGCCAGCAGTGCCTCGGCACAGCCGATCAGAAGGGATTCATTGCCAATCAGGGCACATGTGAAGGACGTCATTTCTGCTCCTTTGCAATCGGAGAGGGGGCGCGCGTTTTTGGTGATGGTTTTGGCTGCGGCGCAAATACCGCACGCAGGCTGTACAGGACCAGATCGCGCAGGAAATGCGGCGGATCCGCCTGTGGTTTATCCGAGATCAGGCGGCGCAGGCCATAGATCAGGCTGCCCGTGATACGTGCCAAGGTGGCGGCGGTGGCATAGGCATGCCCGTGGTGTTTCACAAAGTAATGGCGGCGCGAGTCAAACCAGTATTGCGGCGTGCGCTGCCAGGCTTTCATCCCGGTGGACGCCGACCCCACGTGGGCGATTTCGCTCGTTGGCACATAGTGGGTGCGCCAGCCCGCACGGGCGGCACGGCGGCAGAGGTCGGTTTCCTCAAAATACAGAAAGAAGGTCTCGTCAAAGCCGCCAACGGCCTTGATGACTTCGCGGCGGATCATCAGGCTGGCGCCGGCGGTCCAGTCGACCTGCACTTCGTCCTGCGGCATCTCCATCGCAACCACCCAGGGTTTCAGCAGCCGGGTGAAAATGCCGGTGCGCACGCTGGCCTCGAATTCTCCGGCGATGGAGGGGAAACGGAAGGCGGTGCGGTGCGGCACGCCGTCGGTGCCGCGCACAAAAGAGCCGGCCAGCCCGGCGCCGGGACGTTCCAGCAGGAAGTCGCGCAGGGTGCCGATGGTGCTGCCCTGCACAAAGGCGTCGGAGTTCAGCAAGTAGTAGAATTCCGGCGCGCTGCCGTCGGAGAGGCCGGTCTTCAGCCCCAGGTTCATGCCCGCGCCAAAGCCGCCGTTCACAGGCGAGGCGATCACCCGCAACCGTCCGCTGCCGAGCCAGCCGCGTTTGTCTGCTTCGGCGCGGATCTGATCATAGGAGCCGTCGCCGGATCCATTGTCGATGATCAGCAGTTCGCCCGGCAGGTCCTCCATTTCGCGCAGGGCGGCCTCGGCGGCCTGCAGGGTCATCTCAGGGGTGCGGTAGTTGAGGAGGATGGTGAGAATGCGCTGCGGGTTCATCGGCGTCACTCCGCGGCCGTGGCATAGCGGGGCCGGCCTGCCGCCGCATCGGCAGCGTCGAGCCGGGCTTTGACGCCTGCGGCCAGCACGCTGACATTCGGCACCAGCACCATGCTGTCGTGGTCGCCCGGCACTTCGGCCACCTCTGTCTGCGCGGCCCAGCGGGTCCAGTTGTTGTCATCAAACACATATTCGCGCGCAGTGCTGACCCAGTTGCCGCCGCTGACCTGCCAATTGCGGTCCAGCGGCGGGCGGAACAGCGTGAGGGGGCCGGTCCAGGGGCGCAGGGCGTAAGTTTCAACGGCGGTGCGGAAGGCCAGCTCAATCTTGCGGTTGTTGAATTCGGGCAGGGCGCCGCTCTCGACCGGAGCGGCGCGGCGTTTTTCAACCTCCCAGGCGATGCGGTTTCTGGCCCATTCGCCAATGTAGCCGGCCCCTTTGCTGCGCAGTTCTGCCAGTTTGATCAGTGCCTTGTCGCGGCGGCTGAGCGGCGGGCGCATGGGCAGGGGCGTGTCCAGCAGGACCAGCGCGGCGGTTTCCTGGCCCTGATCCTTCAGCTGCTGCGCCATCTCATAGGCGGTGATACCGCCGCCGGAAAAGCCGCCCAGAAGATAGGGACCCTCGGGCTGGATCCGGCGGATTTCATCCAGGCAGCTTCGGGCTGCGTCCTCGATCCGGGAGTGCGGGTCGTCATTGCCGACCAGCCCCTTGGCCTGCAGGCCATAGACCGGGCGGTCCTTACCCACGAGCAGGGCCAGTTGGCGCAGATTCAGCACATTGCCGAACATGCCTGCCACCAGAAAGAACGGCCGCCGTCCGGTGCCGTCGCCCGGATGCAGCGGCACCAGATGGGTGAAGGATGGTGTGTCCTCTGCAGCTGCGGCGGGTTTCCCTGGTTCCGCAGCAATACCGCCGCCGGTGCGGTCTATGATCCGTTCTGCCAGCGCGGCGACGCTGGGGGCCTCAAACAGCACCGACAGGGGGAATTCCACACCAAAGCCGCGTTTGACCTGGGCAAACAGCCGCACCGCAATCAGCGAGTGGCCGCCAAGGTCAAAGAAACTGTCCTCGATCCCCACTTGCGACACCCCAAGGAGCGCGGCAAAGAGGCCGGCCAGTTCCTCCTCTACCGGGTTGCGGGGGGCGACGTAGTCAGTATCCAGTTGCGGGCGCTCGAACGTCTGGGTGTCCTCCGCGGCGGCAGTCTGCCCTGCCTGTGCGATCAAAGCGGGCAGGTCCAGCGAGGAGACCACCACCTGCGGCAGGCCGGTGGCGAGGGCGCGGGCCAGCGCCTCGCCGCCTTCAGCGGCTTTGATGCCGTTGGAGATGTTCAGCTGCAGGCGCCGTTCCTCGGGAGACAGAGGCTGCGTGCCGGCGGCAGGTTCCAGGCCCAGCTCAGCGGCGGTGGCGTCGGCTTGCCCTTCGGCTGCTGCGGCGTCGAATCCGCCGGTCAGGCGCTGCATCCGGAAACCTTCGATCCGGACCAGAACAGTGCCGTGCGGATCTGTCAGGGTGACGTCAAAACCGGCAGAGCAGCCATCCGGCGCATCCGTCAGCCGCACATGGCTGCAGATGCTGGAGGTGAGCGGTGCGAAAACCCGGATCAGGTGGTAGGACACCGGCACCCAAAGCGCGCTGGCGTCGTATCCGGGGATCAGGCCAATCGCCCAGCCGGTGGCCAGGTCCAGCAGGCCGGGATGCAGCAGACAGCCGTCCTGCGCCGCGATGTCCGGGAGTGAGAGAGTGGCGAGGCCCTCGCCATTGCCCAGTGCCGCGCGCCTTAGCACATGCCAGCGCGGACCAAAGCGCAGATGCGCCTCCTGCGCGGAGCGCAAGCGCCCGTCGATTGGCGCCTGCTCCTCCGGGCAACGGGTGAAAATATTCTGGAGGTTGAGTGCGGCGGGGCATTCTGCCGCCGCCGCTGAGGCCAGCATAGCCTGACAATTTAGAGAGTAACCATTTGTACATGCCGAGTAAACAAACAGTTCATAACCATTTTCATTAGCTTCGAGTTTTACCGCAAGCTTTGCCGGGGCTTCACTTTTTGCAACCAGAGGGCGCATGAAGTAGAGGTCGCGGATTTCGACTGGCCCTTCAAAACCGGTTTCTGCCAGCGCCTCTGCCGCCATTTCGATGTAGCCGGTGCCGGGCACCAGGGCGGTTCCATCGGCGGTCCGGTGTTCGTCCAGAAGCCAATCCGCGGTTTCAAAACGCGGTGTGAAGATGCGGTTGCCGGCCGTGTCATAGCCGCATTGCTGTAACAGCGGCTGGGGACAGGGGGCCATCGTGCCGGCGGCGGTGGCGCCGTTGCGGCTGGCCATGGCGTCGGCGGCCATGCCGGTATCGGACCAGACACCCCAATCCACTGCCATCACACGGGTGAGGCCGCCGGTGCGGTGCTTGGCCCAGGCGTTGAGGAATTCATTGGCGGCAATGTAATCCACTTGGCCCGCAGGCCGGGTCACGGCGGAGGAGGAGGAAAACAGCACCATCAGCTCCAGGCTGCCATCGGGGAAGACCGCATCAAGCGCCCGCAGTCCGCTGACCTTGGGGGCCAGCACCTGGGCGATCTGGTTCTCGTCTTTGGCCAGCAGCGGGCCGTCATCGATGACACCGGCGCCGTGGATCACGCCGGTGATGGGACCAAAGGCAGCTTCGCCTTGCGCGCGGGCGCGGCGCAGCTCACCGCTGTTGCAGACGTCGGCGGCCAGCGGCAGGATCCGGCCTTTGCCGGTCTCCTCAAGCGCCATTACCGCGCGGATGCGCAAAGCGGTGCGGTTGGCCGGGCTGTGGCTGCGCAAGTAGCGCTCCCAGGCGGCGCGCGGGGGCAGTCCTTCGCGGGAGATCAGTGAGATTTTGGCGCCGTATTCGCGCATCAGATGGCCCGCGACGGTCAGGCCGATACCGCCATAGCCGCCGGTTATCAGATAGTGGCCGCCCTGTTTAAAGGGCGGCGTTTCCGGCGCGGGCAGCGGCAGCGGGCGCCACGTGAGTTCTAGCCGCTTTTCACCGCGCCAGGCGGCAGAGGTGTTTGCGGGGTCCGCCATCAGCTCTTCCAGCAGGCGCGGGGTGATGTCTGCTTGTGCCGGTTTGCGGCGCGTAAACAGCGCCTTGGGCGGCTTTGGCAGTTCGATGTCGATGGCGGCGCAGGTGATGCCGGGCAGCTCACGCGGGATCACCCCCAGCGGCCCCGCGATCATCGCCTTTTCGGGATAGGGCAGTGCTTCGCTGCGGACCTGTGCTGCGCCAGTGGTGAAGACGCTGATATGCAGCGGGCCGGGCAGATCGGCATTGCCCAGTTCCTGCGCCAGTGCAGTGAGGGAGTGAAAGCCCATCTCCAGATTGCGGTCAAAGAAGGAAGAGCCGGGGCGATAGGTTTCTTCACCGGTCACCAGCCAGAAATGGGCGATGCGGTCCGGCAGCAGCCCGGCGCCTGCCAAGTCTGCCAGCAATGCGCAATAGGCGGCGCGGCCCTGTTCCGGCGGCAGGATGTATGAGACCGGGGACAGCTGCGCGTAAGTGTCGCCGGCGCGGACGCGGGTGACGCTGTGGCCTGCGGCCTGCAGCCGGTCTGCGGCGCGGGCCGCGTGGCCTGTTTCATCCTCGAAAATCAGCCAGGTGTGCGGTGCCTGGTCCAGTTCATGTTCCACGTCCAGGGTGCAATCGGCGAACCTGGGCCGCCAGGCAGGGCGGTAGCCCCAATCGGCCAGATCTTCGCGCCGGGCGGGGGTCGTGTCTTCTTCCACGGCAGGTTTGCCGGGTTCGATGAAATAGCGGCTGCGCTGAAAGGCGTAACCGGGCAGGGGCAGGCGGTTGCGCCGCGCTTCGCCCCAGATCTGCTGCCAATCTGCCTCAACCCCGCAAGCCCAAAGCCGGCCGATGACGCCGAAGAAGTAACTGTCATCCATCACGTCCTGATCCGGGTGGCGCAGCGAGCTGAGCACCTGGCCCGGTTGCACCGCGGGCGACATTTGCGCCAGCGCGCTGAGGGCCTTGCCGGGGCCGGTCTCAAGGAACACACGGTTCGGGGTCTTGGCGAGGGTTTCAATGCAATCGGCATAGCGCACGGTGTTGCGCAACTGGCCAACCCAGTAATCGGCGCTGGTGGCCTGTTCGGCGGTCAGGGCGGCGCCGGTGCGGTTGGAGATCACCGGCAGGTTCGGCGCCGTCAGGGTCAGCGAGCGGATGAAATCGCCATACTGCTGCAGGATGCCGTCCAGCATCCGCGAATGGGCGGCAATGTCGATCTGGATGCGCTGGTGGTCGACCTCGCGCGCGGTCAGGTCGGCGGACAACCGGTCCAGCGCCTCTTGCGGGCCGGAAACGGCGGTAAGCGCGGGCGCGTTGACGCTGGCAATGTCCAGATCATCGCCGATGAGCGCCTCAACTTCGGCCAGCGGCAGGGCAATGGACAGCATGCCGCCTGCGGGAACGGTATCAAACAGCCGTCCGCGCAGCAGGACCAGATCAATGCAGTCCTCGAAACGCATAACGCCGGCCAAGCAGGCGGCGGTGTTTTCGCCCATAGAATGGCCCGCAAGTGCCGCGGGTTTGACGCCCCAGCTGATCCACAGCTGCGCCAGCGCGTATTCCACGATCATGATCAGCGGCAGCTGCACTGAGGGCTGTTGCAGCCTGGCGTTTGCCGCGTCCTCTTCGCCCGCTTCGGGCAGCCAGATGGCGCGGATGTCGTAATCCAGGCTCTGTTGCAGGTGGTCCAGCCCGCGGTCCATCCAATCGGCAAAGACCGGTTCAGTCTCGTACAGATCGCGGGCCATGCCGGCATATTGCGCGCCGCCGCCGGGAAACAGGAAGACCACCTCGGGGGTGTCGCCGAGACGGTCATGGGTGAAGACCTTGCGCGGGTCGTTTTCTGTCAGAATATCAATCGCTTCAGCGGTGGTTTCCGCCACCAGCACGCGGCGTTTGGCTAAGCCGCGGCGGCCTTCCTTCAGCGTATAGGCCACGTCGGCCAGATCGGCATCGGGGTTTGTCTTCAGGTACTCTGCAAGGGACTGCGTGTTGGCATCCAGCGCGGCCTTGGACTGGCCGGAAACACAGAGGATCTGGAACGGAAAATCGCTTTCTTCCGAGGCTGCACGCTCTGGCGCTTCCTCGAGGATCACATGGGCATTGGTGCCGCCGACGCCCAGTGAGTTGATGCCGGCGCGGCGCGGTCCCTTGTGCGGTTCCCATGGCGTGAGGGCGGCGTTGACTTTGAAGGGTGACGTCTCGAAATCTATTGCGGGGTTCGGCGCCTCAAACCCTAGCGAGGGCGGGATTTCCTGATGATGCAGCGCCAGCGCGGTTTTGGTCAGGCTGGCGACACCGGCGGCGGTGTCCAGATGGCCGATGTTGGTCTTGACCGAGCCGATGCGGCAAAAACCGTTGTCCTGGGTGGTGGCGCGGTAGGCGTCGGTCAGGGCTGTGACCTCGATCGGGTCGCCCAGATAGGTGCCGGTGCCATGGCATTCGACGTAATCAATGGTCTCTGCCGGGGTGCCTGCCGCCTGCAGTGCGGCCTGCACCGCTGCCGATTGGCCGCCGACCGAGGGCGCCAGATACCCGGCCTTGTCCGCACCGTCGTTATTGATGGCGGAGCCTTTGATGACGGCCCAGATGTGGTCGCCATCGGCAATCGCATCCTCCAGCCGCCTCAGCGCCACCGCGCCTGCGCCGGAGCCGAAAACCGTTCCTTGCGCCCGGTGATCAAAGGCGTGGCAGTGGCCGTCCGGGCTGAGGATTTCGTTTTCCTTGTAGAGGTAGCCGCGGCCCTGCGGCAGCTCGATGGTGACACCGCCGGCCAGTGCCATATCGCACTCGCCCTCGCGCAGGGCCTTGCAGGCGTAATGCACCGCAACCAGCGAGGTGGAGCAGGCGGTCTGCACGTTGACCGAGGGCCCGTGCAGGTCGAACACATGGCTGACGCGGGTCGACAGGAAGTCCTTGTCGTTGCCGGTATGGCGCAGCAGGAACATACCGACATCGTCCACTAGGGCCGGATTCGAGCAGATGTTGAAATAGAAATAGCTGCCCATGCCGCAGCCTGCATAAACGCCGATGGGGCCAGCGATGCTTTCGGGCGGGTGGCCCGCGTTCTCCATGGCTCCCCAGGCCACTTCCAGGAATTTGCGGTGCTGGGGGTCGAGGATGGCGGCTTCCTTGGGGCTGAAGCCAAAGAACTCGGCATCGAATTCATCAAACCCCTGCAGCCGGGCTGCGGCAGGCACATAGTCCGGGTCGGCCAGCACAGACGCCCGTTCACCAGCCGCCAGCAGGGTGTCGCGGTCCAGAACCTCAATCGATTCAATGCCGTCGCGCAGGTTCTGCCAGAAGGCGTCAGCAGAATTTGCGCCGGGGACTGTCACTGACAACCCGACAATTGCTATATCTCCGGCAGCGCCCCCCGCTGCGGGTTTCCCATCCTGCATCGCCAATACCTGACCCACTGGCCCCTTAAAAACAGTCCGGCACAACGTTGCCAGACTGCTTTGCAGAGCTGGCAGGCGCCCGCCGGACGGGTTGGTTTTTGGTGCCGGAGTTCTCCCCGGCGGGTTGTCCCGGTCTGGCAGCACCAGATCCCCATCTGTGCTGCAAACCGGATTTATTCAGTTTAATTTCGTCAATCCATAGGGCCAGCCTGTGGACGCAATGTGTTGAATTGGGCCTGAAAAGCGGAAAGATTGCGGCATCACAGAATACTTCGCTTCTCTGGCCCGGCGGTGTCAGGCATCAGCGCCTGCGCCCCGCCGAACAGGGCTGGTTTCCGGCTGAACAGATTCGGGTAGAGCAACCGCTCGGCGTAGCCCAGCACCGAGCCGGCGCACATCCAGGTGATCGGGATCAGGGTGGCGTTGAGCAGCATATCCACCATGGTTGCGGCCAGGATGAGGGCAATCGGCGCGGCAAACGGCGAGACACTGCCCTGCGGCGCGCGCCGCGCGGCTTGTGCCAGCAGAACCAGCGGCGCTGCCAGCAAGCCCATCTCGGCAATATAGCCCAGCCAGCCGAAGGTGCCGAACACAATGATCCAGCGCCCGTCCGGGATCGACAGGATCTGCCCGGTCTCGGCGTGGCGCACCAGGTTGCGGCCCCAGCCGCCCCAGCCGAACCAGGGTTTCTCCGCCGCCCGCGCCAGCAGCTGTGTCTCGTTCTCGAACCGGTAGTTCAGCGACTGCGCCCGCTCGGCGCTGATTGCCTCGGCCTGCGCCACCAGCGCCTCCGTCGGCACCAGCCCGGTGTTGCGCAGCATCGGATAGACCACTGCGATCAGCGCCAGCAGCAGCGCCGCCCGCAGCTGCCAGCGCAGGGGCGCCAGCGCCACCACAGGCGTGAAGGCCAGCGCATAGGCCAGCGCGGCGAGGCTCTTGCACAGCACCAGAACGGCAAACAGATATACCGCCGCCAGGATCAGGCGAAGCCTTTGGCCGGAAGCGGCCGCGCGGGCCAGGGACGTAGCGGCCAGCAGCGCCGACAGCATGAAAAACGCCAGCCACAGGGCATGGGGCAGGAATACGATGGGGCGGAAGCCGCCCTGGCGGATCATCTGGCTGAAGTCATGCTGGAAGAAGCCGTATATCCAGACGTTCATCTGCGGGCTGAGCCGGATTTCAATCAGCGACGGGACGGTATAGGCCAGCCCGCCGATCATCAGCGCCAGCAGCAGCTCGCGCTGCGCTTCGGGGGTGGAGAGGTAACGCCGCGCCAGCAAAAAAGGTATCAGCACGATCATCTGGTTGATGATCACCGATCCCAGGTCGCGCCAGCGCAGTCCTGGCAGCTGATCGGTCAGAAAGACAATCGGATCGGAATTGGCGATCCTGCGGAACAGGATCGGCTCGCCATTGGTCAGCACTGTTGGAATAACGCCGAACACAAACAATAGCGCCAGAACCCGCACCGCCGGATGCCGCGGCAGCAGCGGCACCGGCCTGCGCAGCAGCAGCAGGCACAACAGGAATGCCATCACGGATGGAATGGCGAATTTGTCCATATCCGGCACCAGCGGCAGGTCGAACTCGGCCAGCGGCGGCAGCAGCAGATAGCCTGCGATGATGCACCACAGGATTGCCCGCTCCAGCGGCAGGCGCCGGAACAGGATCAGGCTGGCCAGCGGCCAAGCCAGCAGCATCAGATAGGCCAAAGCGTTGGGCAAAGCCTTCGTGCCCCCTCAATTCCCCGGATTTGCGTCAAAGTTTACCGGTTGCGGACGTCCCTGTCCCGCGGATTTGCAAGAAGAGGTAAACAGCGTGCAGCTTTGCCACGCTCAGGGCGCAGCGGACGCGGGTCTGCTGGCCTGGCCGCCGTGCCGGCGGTATGAGGAAACGGCATTGTCGTTGGAGGCTGCATTGTATTTCGAATTTCACGGCCGCCGGGTTGCGGTGACCATGCCGGCGCGTTCCATGCTTGAGGCCGAGGTCCGGGCCCGGTTCAAGGCCTCGCAGGGGTTTGCGCTGGCCACGGTAAATCTGGACCACCTGGTCAAGATGGCAGAGTCCCCGGGCTTTCTGGCGGCCTATCAGGCGCAGGATCTGGTGGTTGCAGACGGGCGTCCGGTTGTCTGGCTGTCGCGGCTTGCCCGCCGCCCGGTGGAGCTGATGCCCGGCTCGGACATGGTATTGCCGCTGTGCCGCCTGGCGGCAGAGGCCGGGGTTCCGGTGGCCCTCGTGGGCAGCACGGATGCGGCGCTGCAGGACGCCAAGGCCGCTTTGCTGGCACAGGTGCCGGGACTGAAACTCGCCTGGGTCGATGCGCCATCAGGCCGGTTCGACCCGGACGGGCCAGAAGCGGATCAAATCCTGCATCGCCTGGAAGGGACCGGCATTGCATTGTGCTTCCTGGCGCTGGGCGCGCCAAAGCAGGAACGGTTTGCCCAACGCGGCCGCCGGATGTCGCCGCGCACGGGGTTTGCCTCCGTCGGAGCCGGGCTGGATTTCCTTGGCGGTCATCAAAAAAGGGCGCCTGCCTGGGTGCGGGCGGTGGCGATGGAGTGGCTGTGGCGGGCGCTGTCCAGCCCGGCGCGGCTGCTGCCGCGCTATGCCAAATGCCTGATGATCCTGCCTGGCCAGATGCTCAGGGCTTGGCGCATCCGGGCGCGGTAACGGGCGGCAATGCCCGGTCTTTCGGCGGGATTATGCCGCGTGCTCAGGGACATTTAAGGGCAGATGAGAACTGGATCCTTTATTCTTCTGGCCGCAAGGCCAAGAGGGGCAAAGCCCCGGCCGGCGTTATTTATACTCGAGAATGCCGCGAGCCCTGCCATGCAAGCGGCGCCAGTAGAACTCTACAGCTCCAGCAGCTTCGGCGAATTTTCCGATGACGGCAAACAGCGCCTGCGTGTATCCCATGCGACGGGCCAGGCGCAGAAATTGCGCCGGGTAGATCAGTATAGCAGTCATCAAGAACGGGTTCATCAGACCAGCCAGAATGATACCCGCCGGCAGTGCCGCGCCCCAGAACAGCGCGCGGCGGGTTTCGGCGGCCCAATGGCGTTCCGGTCCCGCCCCATGCAAGGCCGCGCCTTCGGCGAAAGCATGGCCGGCCCGGCGGCTGCGCCGCCACCACTGGCCAAAATGCTGCATCTGCGCGTCATGCAGGGTCATCTCCGCATCTATCCGCCAGATCCGCCAACCGTCCCGCCGCAACCGCAGGCACAGTTCCGGCTCTTCCCCGGCGATCAGGCTTTCGCGGTATCCGCCCACCGCCCGCACCGCCGCAACCCGCATCAGCGCATCGCCGCCGCAGGCCTTGGCTTCGCCCAGTGGGGTGTCCCATTCCGCATCGCACAGCCGGTTGTAGACCGAGACATCGGGGAACCGCTCCCGCCGCCGCCCGCAAACCACGGCCGTCTGGGGATGCGCCCGCAGGAACGCTGCTGCGGTGGCGATCCAATCCGGGTCCACCTCGCAATCGCCGTCCACGAACTGCACGTAGCCGGCTCTGCCATCCAAAACTTCCAGCCCGGCATTGCGGGCACGCGCCGCAGTGAAGGGCCGGCTGAGGTCCAGATCCACAACTTCGGCACCAATCGCCCGGGCTGCAGCTGCCGAGCCGTCGCTTGAGCCGCTGTCCACATAGATCAGCGGCTGCGCCTGGCCTTGCAAGGAGCGCAGGCAGCGGATCAGGCGTTCGCCCTCGTTGCGGCCAATGACCACTGCAGCGACGGAGGGCGCGGTCATGCGCTGCCGCCCGCCAGAAAGGCGCTGTAGTCAGCCGACCGGCGCAGGAACCCGCGTTGCTGGAGGGTTTCGATACCGGCGTTTTGCAGGGCTGCATCCGACCACAGGCTTACCTCAGGCCGGGCCTGAAGAACACCGGAACGCAGCCTGTCCTCGCCATGTTCGGACCGGGCCTCGGCCTGGGATTGCAAGTCGCGCGCCAGGCTGTCGCCGGCAAATTTGTAGTGGCGGATCAAGCCGTCCATATCCGCCAGCCGCAGACCGGCAGAGAGATGCGGATGCACTGCCGCTTGCACGCCCGGCCCGTTGAAGATCAGCGGGTGCTTGCTTAGACAGCAATTCTCGCCGAAAACCTTGCCGCGCACGCCGCCGTACAGCATCCTTGCGCCGCCCGGCGGCAGGCGGTTCTGGCGCAGATAATAGGCCAGGCGCGTGTCCTTAGACCCGTAGTCCACCGCCCGCACCGCACTGATGTCGGCATAGCGGAAGGCGTCCACAGCCTCGGCGTAGCTGAGACCGCAGGCTGCCGCCAGCGGGCCTTTGGGAAACATCTCCAGCATTTGCGCCTGCAAGGCGGTATAGTTTTTCCGTGTCAGGTAGCGGGTCAGCCCGGCCAGCCCCGCGGTGCGGCTGCCTTCGAATTCAAACAGCTCGTCCATATCGGCAAACAGGCACCAGCGGTCCCGGCCATAGCGGTTGGCGGCATATGCGCGGAAGGTGTTCTCGTATTCCAGCCAGGGCAGGGGCGAGCGCAGCACCGCCGTGTCCGGCTCCTGCCGGATGCGGTTCAGCGTGCCATCGGTTGAGCCATTGTCGAAGAACACAAAAGCCGAAACGCCCAGCCTCCGGTAATGCTCAAAGAACACATCAAGGTAAAAGGCGCCGTTGCGCACCAGGGCGATCAGCACCACCTCATCCGCAGCGGCAAAGCGGCGGGCTGGCCCATGCAGATGGCGCAGCGACGCGCGGAACCTTGCGGCATGCGCTATGCGCCCGCTGCGGGCTGCCAGCCTTTGGACGAATGTTCTTTGCACAATGCGTTCCGTGTTGCGGTTGCCTGGAATTTTCCTGTCAAAGTGCAGACTTCCGCCGATGGCCGCAAGCACTGCGGGTGCGCTCAATTGCAATTGCGGCGGGATTGCTGCAGTCTTGATCGTACGAAAGTGATCAGAAAAGGACCGCGGCAGATGGCGGCTGAGCTGACCGTTTTGGCTGGCGATGTTGGTGGCAGCCGGACCCGGCTGGCCCTGGCGGCCCCTGGCATCGGGGTCACAGCATTGCAGAGCTTCGCCAATAGCAGTTTCACCAGTTTGGAAGATGTGCTGAAGGCCTATTGCGCGCAGCCGGGGTTTCCGCCCCTGCAGGGGGCTTGCCTGGCCGTGGCAGGTCCGGTCCGGGAAGGGCAGTTTCACCTCAGCAACCGCAATTGGCAGGGCGATGCAGGCAGCATAGCCGCCGCATTGCAACTGCCGGCAAGTGCCAAGGCCAATGTGATTAACGATCTTGCAGCCCTGTGCCATGCCTTGCCTGCGCTGATCCCGGGACAGCTGTCCTGTCTTGACCCGGGGCGGCATAGCGGCGGCCAGGTATTGGTTGCCGGCATCGGCACCGGGTTCAATGTCTCAGCCGCGCTGAACGGCGAGGTGCTGGCAGCCGAACTTGGCCGCACCAGCCTGCCGCAAGCCGTGCACCGCCGCCTGCAGGGGGTGCTGGACCAAAAGCCGGAGAACGCAGCCAGCACCGAAATGCTGTTCTCGGGTGCTGGACTGGTGCGGTTTCACCAAGCCCTGACCGGCTCGGCGGCCAGCAGTGCCGAGGGGATCGTGGCCGCTTGCCTCGCAAGCCCGGACTCGCCCGAGGCACGGACGGTCTGCGAATGGGCGCATTTGCTGGGTCTGATGGCGCGCGAGCTGACAGCGGCCTACCTGCCGGCGCAGGGTTTGTTCTTTGCCGGAAGTGTCGCGCGCGGTGTGCTGAACTCCCCCGCGCGGTCGCGTTTCCTGGAGAGTTATACGGCGCCGGGCGGCCAGCTGGGGACTGTCTGTGCCGGGACGCCGTTGTGGCTGATCACGGATGATGCTGCAGGTGTCGGCGGGGCTGCGCGGGTGGCGCTGGCCGCCGCCGGGGCAGACGTCAGTAGTCGCGTTTGAAGAACAGGCCAAATCCGGTTTCGCCCTCGCTGTCCACCGTGCCTTGCACCGTCAGGCTGTCGGTCATGTCAAGGTTGATGCTCAGCTCGCTGTCGCCGCGGGTGTTGACGTTGAAATCGGTATAGACGTTTTCCGCCACATAGCCGCCGAGGCCCAGCTGCCCGGCCCCCAGATTATCGGCGCCGATATCGACGTCATCCGCACCGGTGGCATTGCGCAGCTTGTTCTGCGCACCGCCGCCACGCCCGCTGAGGGTCAGCGCTGACCCCGCCAGACGGGCCAGCGCCAGCGGTGAGATGTCCTGGATATTGTCGCCGAACAGCAGCAGCGCCAGGGCTTCCTCGCTGGGGCGGGGCGGGTCCGAGGTGACTTTGATCTCGGGCGCATCGACCCGGCCCGAGATTTCCAGCGTTGCGGTGCCTTGATCCGTGGCCGCCGAGGATTTGAACTCCAGATAGGGTTTCAGATCCCCCAGCAGGGTGATCCGGCCTTCATCCAGCTCCAGCCGCCGCCCCAGAATATCAAAGGTGCCGCGGATCAGGCTGATCTGGCCGGAGGGCGACAGCCGTGCGGTGGTGCCGCGCAGGCGGATCTCGCCGCCCAATTCCGAGCGCAACCCGCGGCCGCGGGCAAAGATCCTGGAGGGCGCGCTGATCAGAATGTCCAGTTCGGTTCTGCCGGAGCCGCCACCGCCGCCGCTGCTGCCGGTCAGCCCGGCGCGGGCCAGGGTCTGGCGCACATCGCGCGGGGTTCCGACATGGCGGATTGGCGGGATCGGTGCCGCTGAGACCGAACCGCCGGCGGTGTTCAGGTTGATATTGGTCTCGCCCACATCGATCCGTCCCTCGATCCGGTTGTTGCCCGCCATCGCACCTGACATCGCCAGGCTGCCGTTCAGCAGGGTTTCATAAGACAGGTGGTCGGTCACCACCACATCGCCGATGGCAACCTGCAGGTTGCCGTTGAACGGCGGCTGCAGCCCGACCGGGCCGCTGATCCGCACCGTGCCGCCGTCGCGCGGGCGGGCCGAGACCTGCAGCTGCGCGCTGGAGCGGGCGATGGAAACGGTGGCGTTGATATCATCCACCCGCTGTGTCGCCGACGGGATGGCAAGCGAGGCGCCGGGTACCGAGATAGTGCCGCTTAAGCCATCCAGTGCCGGGACGCCCCGCAAGGCCATGTCGAAATTCGCAGGGCCCTGCATCAGGTTGGGGGAGATGAACGGGTTCAGTCCTTCCAGCCGCAGCGTGCCCTTGGCGGTCACATCTGCGGTGCCTTGGGCTTCGCTCCAGCTGCCGGCAACGCGGCTGTCGATGCCTGCGGGGCCGCTGGCGGTGCTGTCGATGGTCCAGGTGCCGTCCCGCCGCGCCGCAGTGCCCTTGGCGGCGAGGCGGCCGGGAAGATCAGGGACCAGCCGCTGCAGCTGGCCGATCGCCGCATCAAAGCGCAGATCTGTGCTGCCGTTGTTTTCGGTAAAGCGGCCCTCGATATCCGCGGTGATGGCGGCTGGACCCGCCGCTTGGCCCGCAATCTGCCATTCCCCGTTGCGGCGCGCGGCGGTGCCTTGGGCGGTCAGCTTGCCCGCCAGCTGCGGCACAAACCGCTCCAGCTCGTTCAGGGCGGCGGCAAAGGTGAAATCGGCATCGCCTTCCAGCGTGACCGAGCCATCCAGTTTGGCGCTGGAGGTGTGCGGTCCTTTCAGTTCTGCCACCCCATTCAGGGTATCGCCATTGCGGGTGAGGGTGGTCGCCAGTTCCAGCGCGCCGGGCGTTTGCGGCAGCAGCACCTCCAGCCGGTTCAGCTTGGCGGTGATCTCCATCCGTCCGGCATCGCTGTTGAGCGTGCCTGCGGCGCTGGCCAGCAGCGCGCTGCCTGCCAGCTCAAAGCGGTCGATTGCAATGCCGTTCTCATCCCGCGCCGCCTTCAGCGCCAGCGTGGTTGTGCCCTTCAGCAGCTCATCCGCCTGGGCAATGCCTGCCGACAGGTCCTGCGCCTGCACAGAAAGGTCGGTGTCAAACGCCCCCGAAAGAGGGGTGAAGGAACCTTTGACCGCGGCCTGTACCGCGCCGCCCAGCGAGTGCCCGGCCAGGTCCGAGAACCGGGCCAGATCAGCCAGGTCCGCAGTCAGGTCGGTGCTGACTTTCAGGCCGTCTTCCAACCCGTCAAAACCCACATCCCCCGCGGCTTGGTAATCGCTGCCCCGCAGTTCCATATCCGTGATCTGCAGCGCGCCGGGGCCTTCGGTGGTGAGAGTGCCTTCAAAGCGGATTTCATTGCCGGTGGCCTTGGCCAGCGCCGGATCGCGCGGCTGCAAACTGCTGAGGCCGGCAGTCAGCCGTCCCGTCAGTGCAAAGCCGGTGCTTTGGTCCAGCGTGCCCCGTCCGGAAATCTCGGCCCGGCCCACCAGGGCGCCGGGGTGGCTCAGCTGGTCCAGCACCCCGTCCAGGGTCCAGTTGCCCCCGGCGGTCTTTTTCAGTTGCAGGTCTGCCGCCGCCAGCGTCGTCTGCCCGCCGCCAAAGGGCAGGGCAACGGCGGCCTGGCCTGGGGGCGGGGTGATGGCGGTTTTCAGATTTGCAGTGTCCAGCTTGCCGCCCGCATCCAGCGCTGCTGCGCCGGTGACCTGCAGCGCATTGCTGCGCAAGGCCAGCGTGTCCAGCGCCACCGCGCCGCTGCCTGCGCGCGTGCCCTTTACATTAAGCCGCAGACCGGGGCCAAAGAACGGCCGGTGCACCGGCGGCAGCAGCACGTCGATATTGCCGCCCAGGTCGGCAGAGAAGCCGATATCGCGCGGAGCGTCCGGCGCGGCGTCTGCGGGCAAAGGCACAGCCGCCAGCACCACCTGGCCTGCCAGCCGTTCCGCGCCATTGGTGCTGAACCGGATATCGGCGGTGAAGTCACTGACCGGGCCGCTGCCTTGGGCGGTCAGTTGCAACTCGGGGCTGCCCGGCAGATCCAGGCTGCGCGAGATCAGACCGCCCGCGCTTTCCTCCACTGCCAGATCCAGGGTGATTTGCCGCGTTTCATTGGCAAACCCCGCCTCCAGCCGGAAATGGTCGCCGGGTTTGTCCAGCCGGGTTGCTGCCAGTTTAGTATCCAGTGCCCCGTCCGCCAGCATCAGCGAGCCTTCGACCGATAGGCTGGCCGCCGAACCGGCCAATTCCTCGCCCAGTTCGATCCGGGCTGCCTTGATCCGGCCCAGCTCAATTGCCACCGGCAGTTCCGGAAGGGCAAACGGCGTGGCCTCAGGCTCTGGCAGTTCGGGGTCCTGCGGCAGCGGCTTGGGCGCGCGCGCCACTTCGATGCGTTCAGCCGACAGCTCATTGACCGAGAACCGTCCGCGCAGCAGCGCCAGCCGGTTCCAGTCCAGTTCGGCGCCCTCAACGGTCAGCCAGATGCCGTCTTCATCCGCCACCGTGATCTGCTTGATCTTGGCCTGCGAGGAAAACGCGCCCTCAAGACCTGTCACGCTGATATAGCGGCTGTCGCCGGACAGCGTATCCTCCAGGAAATCGACCAGCAGCCCGCCGGCGTCCTCCGTCGTGGTGTCCTGCGCCGCTGCGGGCGCAATCGTCAGCCCAAGGGCCAGGGCAAGGCCAAGAAACTGTCTCAAAACGCTTGTCCGATCCCGATATAGAATTGCAGCCCGTCCTCGGACCCGCCGTCCACCGGATAGGCGAGGTCAAGCCGGATCGGGCCGATGCCTGCCACATCATAGCGCAGGCCAAAGCCCGCGCCGGCATGGCGCGCAGATGAGCCGGAGACAAAACTGTCTGCATCGACAAAACCAAGGTCGTAAAACCCGACCAGTGAGATCTTGTCGGTGACCTTGCCCCGGACTTCGCCCGAAAGCGCCAGAAAACCGCGCCCGCCGGCGGTGCCGCCATTGGCGGGCACGCCCAGCGACTGGAATTCATGCCCTCGCACCGACCCCGCGCCGCCGGAAAAGAACAGCAGGGTGGGGGCGGTCCCGCTTAGGGACGGTCCGATCACCGATCCCATCTGCAGCCGCCCGGCCAGCACGATCCGGTCATCGGCGCCCAGCCCGTAATAGGCACGCCCGTCAGCTTTGATTTGCAGGCCGGAGTCGTTGCCGTCAATGCCGATGAAAGGGGTTGCGCCGCCCTGAACGAAATAGCCGCTTGCCGGATTCACCCGGCTGTCGCGGCCGTCGTATTCCGCACGGATCCGGCCTGCCAGATATTTGAAGCGCCGCTTGCCGAAGACATCCTCAGCCAGGATGGACGTCACGCCCAAGGCGGCCTCGGCATAGAACTGGTCCGAAAACGTCCGCCGCACGCCGATGGCCCCCAGCACCTGGGTGGCGCTGTAGTGTTCCTCGTCCAGCCGTTCGGCCTCGGCCAGATAGAAGATACTGTCATCCGGCCCCAGTGCTGCGGGCCGGTCCAGCCGAATGGCGATACGGCCGTCAATGTCATTGCTGCTGCCGATACCGCTGAGCCGCGCCTCGATCCGCAGCTTTTCTGCGGCACCGAACAGGTTGCGGTGCATCCAGCTGCCCGACAGTTCAATTCCGTCGGAGGAGCTGATCTCGGCCCCGAAGGTCAAGCGGCGCGGCGGCAGATCTTCGACCCGGGCTGTAAAATCCAAGGTGCCGTCCGGGTTCGGCTGCTCGGCCTCGCGCAGGACCACGGTGGAAAACGTGCCGGTGCGGCGCAACCGGGTCGCGGATTTGGAGACCAGATCAGGATGGAACGCGCCGCCTTCCGGGAACCCTGCGATCCGGCGGATGGCATCCTCGCGGACGTTGGTTTCGCCAGTGATCCGCAACTGCCCGAACTGAAGCTGCGGACCCGGCGCCAGCCGGAGTTCTGCATCAAGCCGGGCTTGCACGTGGTTGGCGGTGATCTTCTGATCCGCCACTGTTGCCTTGGCGTGGCCGTTGCGGCGCCAGGCCCGCACGCCGGCAATCGCCGCGTCGCGGATCGCGCCGGTGCTGGCGGGCTGGCCAGGGGCAAAGCCTGCAGGGATCTCCACGTCGCTGGTTTGCGGCAGCGGCGCCAGCTCGGCCCGGCCAAAAGCGAACCGCGGGCCGGGCTTTACGGTGATTTCTACCTTGCTGACGTTCTTTGGCGGGTTCAGCGGCTGGATCCGCGCCGCCTCGCGCCCGTCCAGGCGGATATTCACCACCGGTGAAAAATGACCCGCGTCATACAGCACCTGCACCAATGTGCGGTAATCCGACAGGGCCGCCGCCAGCAGTTCCTGCACATTGGTCTCGCCGCTGGCGGCCACCGAAGACGAGGCGCCGCGCAGCCGTCCGGCCAGGGCTTCATCCGCACCGGGCGCCTGCAGCGTGGCCTCGGCGCCAAAGGCGGCAGGCGGCAGCAATGTCAGCAGGTTGAAAGCAAGGGTGCTCGCCAATAGTCGCGGGCGGAAAGGAAAATTCATGTCTGCTCCCGGCGGCGGGCGGAAAATCGGCCTCTAAGCCCGGCAGGGCCGCAGGCGGCTGGGTCAAAGCCTAACACGGGAAAAATGCAGGATGGAACCGGTAAAGCAGCAGCTTTCCGCCGGGGTTCGGTCGCTACCGGCTGGCAGCGGATTGCCGCGCATGGCGGCAGCTGGCAGGCGGCGGCACTGGAAGGGGAGTGCAAGGCCGCGGGCGCAATCCTGCCGGTTTGGCGTGTTCGCGGTAAAATTGGCTGCAAAGGTGATTGGCAACCGGTAAGGAAACTGTACTATTCAGTTCAGCTCCGGCAGTTGAAACTGCCGGAGCCGGCACTGGTTAACAAAGCTACTTCGAGTAACGTCAGGCGCAGCCACCACTCACAATGCAGCCCAGCCTGACGGGAATGATACCACGCGGAATTGAACTGTCCAGATAATTGTCGGATTGATAATTTTCGCGTGGTGTCATCTTATACTGGCAGATTAAATGGTGCTGGAGCAGCAGCTTGTGTTCCCCGGAGGTGCAATTGTGGATCGGTTAAAGTCAATTTTTGAACTTCGGGATATGCTCCATAAAATGGAACGCGACATCGGTCTGGACCGGTTCAACAGGGTTGAACGGGATGTGCTGCTGGCCGCGCATGCGCTGACCAGCGTGCCAGGCGCCCCGGTTCAGTCCGAGCAAATCCGCAGCCACCGGCTGGTGACGGAAATTGCCCAGGCGACTTTTCACAGGACACTGAAGTCGCTGCTGGCCTTAGGATTGCTGGAGCGGGCGGGCGGCAGCAAGGCCAAGCATTACGTGGTTTGCTTTGATCCCGCCGCAAGGTGACCGCAGCCTGTCAGCCGCCCAACATCCGATTGCAGCTTCTCTGCACGCTGTCTAAACGGGCGGCATGATACGCGTATTGCAGTTCCTGCCCGGTTTTCAGAGTTTTGCGGTGATCACCGCGGCTTATGTCATTTGCCATGGTCTGACGGCCTGGGCCGTCACGCCGGTGCAGAATATGTTTCTGCCCGAGATTACCGTCTTTGCCAGCCTGATCTACTTGCCGCACGGGGTGCGGGTGCTTAGCGTCTGGCTGTTCGGCTGGAGAGCGGTTTTGCCTCTCGCCTGTGGCGCGTTCCTGTCCGAGCTGATGTTCACGTCAGCCAATGTTCAGCAACTGATGGAGCCGGTGCTGTTGCAGTCCATCGCTGTCGGCGCCTTTGCCGCATTTGCGGGTTTTGAAATCGCATGGCTCTTCGGTTGGGATCTTTATGCCGGCCAAGTGCGCCGGATCGCCTGGACCGGGCTGCTGGCCGTGGGGGCGCTGGCCTCTGTCATCAATTCGCTGGGGCAATCGGTGGTGTTCTCCGGTCTGATCTTTCCCAGAGATCAGCTGCCGGTCATGGCTGTTTATGCGGCTGGCGATCTGATCGGTCTTGCGGTCTGCATGGTTGCGCTGATGCTGATTTTCCGTTGGATCCGGCTGTCTGGAGCAGGGCGGAAACCGCAGGAATAGCAAAGCCCGCCAATGGCGGGCCTGCAAACCGGTCTGCGGACAAGGGCGGGTCTTATCCCGCCATCAGCCTGGCCACATCCAGCATCCGGGCTGAAAAGCCCCATTCATTGTCATACCAGCCGAACACCCGCGCCTGATGCTCGCCGGCCATGCGGGTTTCCGGCCCGGCAATCACCAGCGATTCAGGCCGCGCCCGCAGGTCAGAGGATACCAGCGGCATATCGGTCCAGCCCAGCACCTTGGATACTGCCACGCCTTCGCGCAGGGCGGCGGTGAACGCGTCTTCGCTCATCGGGGTCTTCAGCTGCGCCACCAGATCCACGGCGGAAACGCTGGCCGTCGGCACCCGCACTGCGGCACCGCTGACCCGGCCTTTCAGATGTGGCAGCACCTCGTCGATCAGATGCGTCGCCGAGGTCGTTGTGGGCACCATTGATTGCGCGCCGCCGCGCGAGCGGGCAAAATCGCCGCGCGGCGCGTCCACCATCGGCTGCGAGTTTGTATAGCAATGGATCGTGGTCATATGTGCCGTATCGATGCCGGCGATCCGGTCCAGCAGCTTGACCAGCGGAGTGAGGCCATTGGTGGTGCAGGAGGCGTTGGAGACAATGCGCGCATCGCCCAGCTGCTCCTCGTTGGCGCCCAGCACCACGGTCAGCTCAGCCGCCGGGGAGGGGCCGGAGATCAGAACCTTGGACGCACCTGCCTTGATGCCGCGCTCGGCCACATCAGACGTCCGCGCGATGCCGGTGCATTCCAGCACCAGGTCAACGCCGGAGAGGTCCACCGATGTCAGATCCGGCGCATGACTGACGGGGATTGAGCGCCCCATTACCTGCAGCGCCCCGCCGCCATGCTCCACTGGGTGGGCAAAGGGGCCGAAGGTGCTGTCGTACTGGAACAGATAGGCGCACATATCCAAGGGTGCGATATCGTTGATCCGCACCACGTCGATGCCGTCTCCGCGCGGGGTCGTCAGAATCTGGCGCAGGATGGCGCGGCCGATGCGGCCGAATCCGTTGATTGCAAGTCTCATGCGCAATCTATGGCAGGCGCGCCGGGGCCGCTCAATCCATGGCCTCCCGGAAAATGATCACATTTCCCAAGAGGATGTTTCAGAAATACGCCGCAAAACTGCAGGGCCGTCAGCCATACCTCTAATTGCGGCAGATCACGTGGGCGTAATAGGTGCTGTTGATGCTGCGCACCATCGTGTCCATGTTGACGCTGCAACCGGTGGCGGTGCGCAGGGCCTGCACTGCCTGGCGGGCGGTCAGCACCGCAGGCGGGCGGAACGGCAAATGCTCAAGATTCATCCGCGTGGCGCTGTAGCGGCCCGGTGTGTCCGCGACTGGGAAAACCGCCCAATCGCGGTCCAGAACGGTGACCATGGTGCCTTCGGCGTCCGCGGCCGATGCAGCCGGGGCAAGCGCGGCGCACAGGGCCGCTGCCAATGCAGTCTGTTTGATCATCAAAATTGCTCCTGCGGAAATATCTTGATTCAGCCTAGCAAGGGCGGCGTGCAATGCAAAGCAGGCTTTCCCGCAAGGCGCGGTTACAGGTGGTCCACGGCCTCGGCCTGGCGCAGCTCTGCGGCGCAGAGCTGCAATCCGCGCAACAACCGTTCGGCATCCGCCTCCGGCTGCAACCCGCGCGGCGCTGAACAACCGGCGACAATCGGCGTCTGCCCGGGCCGCGAGACGGGCACGGCGTAACCGGTGATCCCGGCTTCGAATTCGCCGCTGGTAAGGCAATAGCCCTGCGTGCGAGCCTCATCCACGCGGTCCAGAATACGGCCGGGATCGGTGAGCGAGGCCTCGGTATGGCGCGGGATTTCTGTTGCGGCCAGCACCGCGGCCGCCGCGGTCTCCGGCAGCCCGGCCAGCAGCATCCGCCCGAGGCTGGTATGGGCCAGCGGAATATGGGAACCGGCGGTGAAGCCATAGGTGATATGGCCATGCTCGACGGTGGATTGCGCCAGCAGCAGCACCCGGCCCTGATCCAGCATTGCCAGCGTCACTTCGATTTCCATTTGCCGCGCATGGCGGTTCAGAACCGGCTGCACCCGGCGCCCGAACTGATTGGCCTGCAGGAAACCGCCCGCCAGTGCCAGCACCCGCGGGGTCAATGACAGCATCCGCCCGTCCTGGCGCAGATAGCCTGCCTGCACCAGCGTCAGCGCCCCGCGCCGGGCAGTGGCCCGGTCCTGGCCGGTGCGCCGGGCGATCTCGGCCAGGGTCATGCTGGGGGAGGCCGCGTCAAACACCGCCAGAACTGCCAGCCCTTTGGCAAAGCTCGACGAAATATTCCGGTCCTGTTCAACTGCTGTCATCTGAAATCGCTGTCCTGATCTTGAATGGCACCGCGCGGGGCAGTGGCTTTGTGCGAATGTTCGACACAATGTTCGCCCTGCGAATGCTGTCAAGGCGCAAAACCCCCGCAATATCCGGATTGCGCACCGGGTTGCGTCAAAATCTGCCGTGGACTGGACGCCGGGGTATTTCCGGTGCAATTTCAAACAGCTCGCTACCCAGGAGGCCGCCCATGGCACAAGATTTCACATCCGGAAAACTGGCCCGCCTGGGGCTGCTGTCGCCCGAAGATTGCCGCAAAGCAGCCGAGATCACCTCCCGCGCGCAGTTCGACGGGATAGAAACCGTGCGGGTGCTGTTCCCCGACCAGCACGGGATCCTGCGCGGCAAGACAATGATGGCCGAGGCCTTTGCCAGCGTCTTTGACCGTGGTCTCAACATGCCGGCAACCTTGCTGCTGAAAGACACCTCCCACCGAAATGCCTTTCCGGTCTGGGACGGCGGCACCGGCCTGTCCGGCCCGATGCAGGGTGCCGGCGACGTGCTGCTGGTGCCGCGCCCCGAAACCTTTCGCGCGCTGCCCTGGTCTGGCCATTCCGCCTGGATTTTCTGCACGCCGGTCTATCCTGATGGCAGCCCGGTCCCGTTTGCGTCCTGCGGCGTGCTGCAGCGGGCAGTCGATGCGCTGGAGGTGCAGGGGATGGCGGCCATCTTTGGCTTGGAGGTGGAATTCCACATTTTCGAACTGGCGGACAAGGCATCGGCCCATGAACAGGCCACCCGTCCCGGCGCACCGGTTCAAACCCGCAACCTGACGCAAGGATATCAGTACCTGAGCGAAACCCGCTATGGCGAAGCGGAGGCGGTGCTGGACCTGTTGCGCCGCAACGCCCAGAAACTGGGCCTGGTGGTGCGTTCGGTGGAAATAGAAATGGGTCCCAGCCAGGTTGAATTCACCTTTGCCCCGGATGGCGCCATGGCCCAGGCCGACGCGATGGTGATGTTCCGCACCATGGTCAAGGAGGTCTGCGCCCGCAACGGGTTGCACGCCAGCTTCATGGCCAAACCGCGGCTGGCGGGTGCCATGGCCAACGGCTGGCACGTGCATCAGTCGCTGCTGGACCCGGCCACAGGGCGCAATCTGTTCATGCCGGAAACCGCCGGACTGCTGTCTCCGCACGCCAGTGCCTGGATGGCGGGCCTGTTGAAATACGCCCCTGAGACCTCGCTGCTGATCGCGCCGACGGTGAACAGCTACAAACGCTATCTGCCGTTCCAGCTGGCCCCGAACCGCATCGGCTGGGGCGAGGACAACCGCGGCGCCATGCTGCGGGCGCTGATGCAGCCGGGCGATACCGCCAGCCGGATCGAAAACCGCGCGCCGGACAGCACTGCCAACCCCTATTACGCGCTGGCCGCCCAGATCATCGCAGGCATGGCCGGCATCAAAGAAGGGCTGGAGGCGTCCAGGCCCACAGTGTCGCCCTACAGTGAAAACGCCGAGCGCCTGCCGCGTTCGCTGGGCCAGGCGCTGGAGGGTTTCGGCGGCTCGCAGATGTGCCGTGCAGCGCTGGGGGAGGAGACCGTCAGCTATTTCCTGCAGCTCAAGCAGTTCGAATGGGAACGTTACCTGGACACTGTCAGCGAATGGGAGCAGGCGGAGTATTTCAATCTGTTCTGACCGCACAGGGCCGCACAGGGCATTGGGGGCCTGTGCCCATAAAAACGCAAGAATCCCATGATTTGCCATCTTGATCGGAGACCGGCACCGTTGGTAGCGTATACCCGCGCATGCAGGGCCCGGCAGGACCGGCTTTCTTCTTCCCGCGGTATCCGTTACGGCGGCATAACCTGCACTGAATACCAACCTGCACTGAAAACCCAAGCCTCTTCCAAGGGAATACACGATGATGAAATACACCGAAGAACACGAGTGGCTGCTGCCCGAAGACGATCTGATCACCGTTGGCATCACCGCCCATGCCGCCGAACAGCTGGGCGAAGTGGTCTTTGTGGAACTGCCGGAAGTGGGCACCGAGGTTTCCAAGGATGAAGAAATCGTGGTGATTGAATCGGTCAAAGCCGCCTCCGACATCCTGTCGCCGCTGGACGGTGAAGTGGTCGAGGTGAACGAGGCGCTGACCGATGATCCCGGCAAGGTGAACGAAGACCCCGAAGGCGGCGCCTGGTTCTTCAAGCTGAAGCCATCGGATCTGTCGCCGATGGACGACTACATGGATGAAGCCGGCTATAAGAAGTTTATCGGCTGATTTTCCCGCCCGCCGTGTTTTCCAACTGGCGGGCGGTTTCCGTCTGGCATCACGATCCCGCCAGCGCGCCTGTGCAGCCGCAGGCGATGTCCTATCATCCGGTCCATACCTGCAATCCAGACGGGAGACGCGCTATGACCGGTTTTCCGGGCCTCAAAGCCCTTTTCATCAACACCTCCCTCAAGAAAGACGGCAGCAAAAGCCACACCCGCCTGCTGATGGAGGCGTCATCCTCCATTATGGAAAAGAACGGCGTGGAGGTGGAGCATCTGCATATCCTGGACCACATTGTGCCGCCCGGCGTCTATCCGGACATGACAGAGCATGGCTGGCCGCAAGACGATTGGCCGGAGCTGTGGCAGAAGGTACTGGCAGCACAGATCCTGGTGGTCGGCACCCCGATCTGGCTGGGCGAGGAAAGTTCGGTCTGCCGCATTCTCATTGAACGCCTTTACGGTATGAGCGGCGAGCTGAACGATAAAGGGCAGTCGATTTTCTACGGCAAAACCGGCGGCACCGTCATCACCGGCAACGAGGACGGCATCAAGCATACCGCGATGACGCTGTGTTATGCGCTCAGTCACTTGGGCTTTACCATCCCGCCCCAGGCCGACTGCGGCTGGATCGGCGAGGCCGGGCCGGGACCGTCTTATGGCGACGAGGTGGAGGGCAAGCCCGCCGGCTTTGAAAACGAGTTCACCCAGCGCAACACTACGATCATGACTTGGAACCTGATGCATCTGGCGGCGATGCTGCGCGATGCCGGCGGCTATCCGAATGAGGGCAACGACCGAAATGCCTGGTCTGCCGGCTGCCGGTTCGACTATGAAAACCCGGACTACCGCTCCTAGCCGGCCCGCTACGTTTGCGGCTGGCGCAGTTGGCCGCCTTGTTCCCTGCCGGAAATAAGGCGGTGGCCCGGGCGGGAGTATTCGAGGTCCGAATAAAGCAGGGGGCGGGCGGCTGCAGGCCGGATCAGTAGCCCCGCTGCCGGTCCACCTCGTGCAGCAGATCTTTCCCGGCTTCCAGCCGCCGGTAGTTCTCCACCACATCGCGCAGCGCATCGCCCAGATGCCAGCCCGACACATGCGGGGTGATCGTCACCTGCGGATACGTCCACAGCGGGCTGTCTGCGGGCAACGGTTCCTTGCTGACCACATCCAGCACCGCATGGCCCGGCGTGCCTTTGTCCAGTGCTGCCAGCAAGGCAGGTTCATCGACCAGATCGCCGCGGCCTGCGTTGATCAGCGTCGCGCCCGGTTTCATTGCTGCCAGCATTTCCGCATCCATCAGCCCGCGGGTGGCCGGTGTGGACGGCAGGATTGAGCAGACATAGTCGCATATCCCCAGCATCTGCGGCAGCGCCTCTGCGCCATGGCGGCAGTCCACCCCGTCGATCTCCTTGGGGGAGCGGCTCCAGCCCAGCACCCGGAACCGCATGTCCCGCATCAGCCGCGCGGTCATGCCGCCGATATGGCCAAGCCCCAGCACGCCTATGGTGGTTTCCGCCGGGCGCCCCGGCGCCCGTGGCTCCCAGGCGCTGCGGGATTGGGAGGCTGCGTGGGCGGACATGTTGCGCTGGCCGCGCAGCACATAAGCCAGGCAGTAATCTGCAATCTCATACGCCGGCTCTTGCGGTTTCAGGCGGGTCACACGCACATGCGGTGCGACGCTGGGGTGCGCCACGATGCTGTCCACCCCGGCGCCCAGCTTTTGCACCAGCTGCAGGTTCGGCAGCTGCGCGGCCAGATCGCCCTTCAGTGCGGACACCGCCAGCATGGTGATGTCTTCCAGATTGCCGGGGTCAGAGATAGGCCGGATGTCGGTCCCGGGGGCAACCGAGCGAAGCTCATCTGCCAGCTGTTCCCCGGTGTACCAGCCGTCGTGGCCGATGCTGATCAGCAATGCCATGCGCGTTCTCCCTGTCCGCGTCCCTTTTGCCGGACTAAGCCACGGTTCAGGGCCAAGGGAAAGCCGGATTTCGCGTTTGGGCTGACCTTGGCGGGGGCTTCAGTCCAGCCGCCGCACCAGGATCTGGTTGCCGTCGCCGCGTTTGGTCTCAAACAGTTTCAGCGAGGCAATCAGGTCGCTCAGCTTGCGTTTGCCATAGCTTCGGGTGTCGAAATCCGGCGCGGCTGCGGTGATGTACTGGCCAATCTGGCCCAGCGTGAACCATTCGTCATCCTGGTCGATCGCATCCATCGCCCGGACCACCAGCTTGGTTGGATCCGCCAGTTCCGACGGAGCATTGCCGTTGCCGGCGCCGTCTTCTTTCTTGGGCTTAGGCTTCGGTTTGCCCGGCTCTTCCAGCAGGTTTTCCACATAGATGAACCGCTTGCAGGCCTGCACAAAGGCCGCCGGTGTCTTGCGCATGCCCATGCCGAAGACATCCACGCCTTGTTCGCGGATGCGGCTGGCCAGCCGGGTGAAATCGCTGTCGGATGAGATCAGCACAAACCCGTCGAACCGGCCCGAGTGCAAAATATCCATCGCGTCGATCACCAAGGCAATGTCCGAGGCGTTCTTGCCGGTGGTATTGGCAAATTGCTGATGCGGCACAATCGCCAGGGCTGCCAGTTTTTCCTTGTTCCACCCCTGCGGGCTGCCGCCCGCAAAATCGCCATAGATGCGGCGGATGCTGGCCTCGCCGAAGGAGGCGATTTCCTCGAACATCGCCTCGGCGAATTTGGCCGAAATATTGTCGGCGTCGATCAGGACGGCCAGAAGCGGCGGTTTGGTTGGGTTTGCCATTGCGGATGTCTGCCTGTGTGTTTTGCGGGCAGACCGCCAGCGATTGAGCTGCCGAAAGGCCCTGATGGGGAGGTTGCGCTGATTATGCGGTGTGCCCGCGGTTATGCAAGCGGGCTGCGGCTGTGGCTGCTGCTTTCAGCGGGTTCAGTCAATGCCCGGGGTGCGCAAGAGTTGCCCGTCCCCGGCGGCGTTTCAGGCAAAGGGGTCTTCCGGGTATCCCACCCGCGCCAGATAGAGGCCGTGTCCGGGGCAAACCGGTCCGCAAGCGGCGCGGTCGCAGGCCTCCAGCGCGGTCTTTACATCCTCCGGCTCCCAGGCCCCTGCGCCGACCCGTTCCAGCGTGCCGACAAAGCTGCGGACCTGGTTGTGCAGGAAGCTGCGGGCGCGGACGTGGAAATGGATCTCCGGCCCGGAAAAGCCCTGTACACGTTCCACCGTCAGCTCATCCAGCGTCTTGACCGGGCTTGCCGCCTGGCAGATCGAAGACCGGAAGGTGGTGAAATCATGGTTGCCGATCAGATGGCCGGCGGCTTTCTGCATGGCGTCGGCGTCCAGATCATGGCTCAGCTGCCAGACCTGGCCTGCCTCATGGGTGGCCGGCGCGCGGCGGATCAGAATGCGGAACAGATACTGCCGTTCAATGGCCGAGAACCGCGCGTGCCAGTCGCCGTCCACCCGGGCGCAGTCCACAATTGCGACAGGATCGGGTTTCAGATGGTAATTCAGCGCCTCCGACAGCCGGAAAGGGTCCCAGTCCTTGGCCAGGTCGCAATGCGCCACCTGTCCCAGCCCATGCACGCCGGTGTCGGTGCGCCCGGCGGCAGCAATCGTATGCTCCCCCGGCTCCAGCCGCGCCAGCGCAGCCTCGATCGCGCCCTGCACCGAGGGCTGGTCCTTCTGCCTTTGCCAGCCGGCAAAAGGCTTCCCGTGATATTCGACTTTCAAAGCAAAACGCGGCATGGACGGGCACCTAGCAACAGGGCCGGGCCGGGGCAAGCCCCGTGTGCGCTCTGGTATCTCAGCACCATGCTGCCTATCTTGTCAGCAGCAAGAACAGAGCAGGATCAGGGCCTTGGTGATAACTTCCCTCGCTGATGGGGTGATGAGCAGTGTGGAACGTGCCGCCAGCGGTGTTTCGGCGGCGCTGTTCGACCGGCCCTTGCGGCTGGGCGTCACCGGCCTCGCACGCTCCGGCAAGACCGTGTTCATCACCTCGCTGGTGGCCAACCTGATGGACCGGGGCCGGATGCTGCAACTGGGCGCCGCGCGTGAGGGACGGATTGAGGCCGCATTTCTGCAGCCCCAGCCTGACGACACCGTGCCGCGGTTTGACTATGAAAACCACCTGGCAGCCCTGACCGGGCCGTCACCCCATTGGCCGGACAGCACAAGGGCGGTGTCTGAACTGCGTCTCAGTCTGAAGGTGCGGCCCGCCGGCCTGCTGGCCGGATTTCAGGGGCCGCGCACGCTGCATTTGGATATTGTCGACTACCCCGGTGAATGGCTGCTGGATCTGGCACTGCTGGACAAGTCCTACAGCGAATGGTCCGCGGATGTGCTCTCCCGTCTTGCCAGCCGCCGGCAGGCACAGGGGTTTCTGGCGGAGAAATCCAAGGCTGCCCCTGCGGGAACACATGACGAACCGCAAGCCCAGGCGCTTGCTGCCGCCTTCACGCAGTATCTGGCCGCCGCCCGCGCCGCCGGGTTCTATGACTGCACGCCGGGCCGCTTCCTGTTGCCCGGCGATCTGGAGGGCTCGCCCGTACTGACCTTCGCGCCGCTGCCGCCTGAGGCCAGCCCGCCGCGCGGCTGCCTCTGGCGCGAGATGGAGCGGCGGTATGAGGCCTATAAAGCCAAGGTCGTCAAACCCTTCTTCCGCGACCACTTTGCCCGCATCGACCGGCAGGTGGTGCTGGTGGATGCACTCTCGGCGATCCATTCCGGTCCGCAGGCGGTAGAGGATCTGCGCCTGGCGATGGCGGACATCCTCAGCACGTTCAAACCGGGCCGCAATCACTTTCTGACCCGGCTTCTGGGCGGCAAACGGGTCGAGAAGATCCTGTTTGCCGCCACCAAAGCCGACCACCTGCACCACGCCCAGCACCCGCAAATGACCGCCATCATCGAGGCGCTGACCCGCGAGGCGCAGGACCGCGCCCGTTTTGCAGGCGCTGAAACCGCGGCTCTGGCGCTGGCTTCCTTGCGCACCACAACCGAAGAGATGCGCGCCCACAACGGAACTGATCTGCCCTGCGTCCGCGGCACTCTGCTGGACAGCGGCAAACAGGCGGCATTCTATCCTGGAGCCTTGCCCGAAGATCCCGCGCAGCTGCTCACCCCGGCGCGGCAAGGGGCTGAGAAATGGCTGGAAGGCGACTATCAGGCGATGGGATTTGCGCCTGCACCGCTTACCCTGAAGCACGGCAGCGGCCCGCCGCATATCCGGCTGGACCGCGCCGCTGAATTTCTGATCGGAGACACCCTGTGACACTCTCCCTGCGCCCTGCAAACCCTCTGGATGCCGGAACCGCAGGCGGGATCCTCTACCGCTTCCAGCAGGGCACGGAATGGATGCCTGAACTCTATACCTGGGCCGAGGCGATCGCCTTTTGCGGCGTCATGATTGACCGCGGCTGGGTCACGGTGGCCGTGCGGGATGGCCGCGTGCAGGGTTTTCTGGCCCGTGACGGCGCGGAGGTCTGCGCGCTCTATCTGGCGCCCGGCGCCTGCGGGCGGGGGGCGGGCAAGGCACTGCTGGACGCTGCCAAGGCCGCCGTACCGCGGCTGACGCTGCGGACCTTCGCAGCCAATGAAATGGCGCAGCGGTTCTACCGGCGCGAGGGTTTTGCCGAGACAGGCCGCGGTGACGGCACAGACAACGAGGAAGGCTTGCCCGACATCGCCTATGAATGGCGCAGCAGCCTGGAGGCGGCGGCATGAGCAAGAAGCCGGTTCTGTTTGACCTCGAGGACGAGACGGATGCACCTTCCGTAACTGAGGCGCCGCCGGTGCCCGAGCCGCAACCCGCCGCACCCCAGCCGTCAGCGATGGAGCAGGCGGCCCGGATTGCCGCCCGCCGCCCGTCGCGGCTGGCCCGCTGGTTCTGGGCGCTGCTGGTTGCGGTCATTGGCGCCATCGCCTCGGTCGCGGCCTGGGATTTTGCGGCCGGGCTGATTGCACGGGTTCCGCTGCTGGGCTGGGCAGTAAGTGCCGGGCTGGGGGTTCTGCTGCTGCTGGCCCTTGCGATGGCGCTGCGTGAATTGGCGGCGCTGTCCCGGCTGCGGCGCGTCGATGCCTTGCGGCATCAGGCAGAGGAGGCCGCAGACCTGGCTGCGGCCCGCGCCTTCACGGCCCGGCTGGAAAACTTCTACAAGGCCCGCGAGGATCTCGGCTGGCATCAGGCGCGGCTGGCTGAGCGCAAGGCAGAAGTCATGGACGCCGATGCCCTTCTGGTGCTGGCCGAGGAAGAGCTGCTGGTGCCGCTGGACGCGCTGGCCCTGCGCGAGGTGGAGGCTGCCGCCCGGCAGGTCGCCACGGTGACCGCGCTGGTGCCGATGGCGCTGGCGGACATTCTGACGGCGCTGGTCTCTTCACTGCGGATGATCCGCCGGGTGGCGGGGATCTATGGCGGCCGGCCCGGCTTCTTCAGCTCCTGGCGGCTGACCCGCGCGGTGCTGGCGCATCTGGCTGCCACCGGCGCGGTGGCTGCGGGTGATGACCTCTTGGAGCCGGTGCTGGGCGGATCGGTGCTGTCGAAACTCTCCCGCCGCTTCGGCGAGGGGCTGGTCAATGGCGCGTTGTCAGCGCGGGTCGGCATAGCTGCAATGGAGGTCTGCCGCCCGATGCCGTTTTCAGCGCAGCACAGACCTGGGACGCGCAAGGTGATTCAGCGGGCGCTGACCGGTCTGTTTTCCAAGGATAAGTAGCGCGCTTACAGGCTCATGCGCAGCATGAGCCATGCCCAAAGCTGCTGAGGTGTTCTGGCAAGGCCAGAACACCGGCAGGCACGGGAGCGCCCCGCTGGCGGTGCTCAGAACAGCTTCGGCGGCTGGTCTGCGGGCTGGCGCATCGCCACGATGCCGGTGCGGAAACCTTCGCCGATCCGGTCGGCCAGGGCACCCCATTGCAGCGCAGTGCGCTCCGGCAATTCGGCCCGCAGCACCTCGTGGAACAGGCCCAGCCACAGCGGGAAATGCTCTGCTTTCACGTCCGGCCGTGAGACATGCACCCGCATTGGATTGCCGCTGTAGCTCCGCTGCCGCAGAATCGCATTGCGCCAGAAGCCGGCGATCTTCTCTTCATGCTCCGGCCAATCGGTGACATGCGCGGCAAACACCGGCCCCAGCACCTCATGGGTCCGCACGCGGGTGTAGAAGACGGCCACCACGAGCGAGATCTCTTCTGGGCCGATATCGAACCGCGCCAGCGGGTTTGCGGTATCTGCGTCGGTCATTTCGGGCTCCTTTGGCTGGCCGCGCTGATACCGGATTATGGAACTGGCTGCAAATTCCTGGCCAGTAATGAAGGTTTAACGACTTGTTAGCCTTTTAATTGAGATAAGGCGTGGCAGTACTGATGAAGGTTGAACTATGACTCTTGGAATCTATCTTCAAGGAACCCGCGGTGCAGACACCCTGAACGGCACTTCTGACGATGATACGTTGATTGGTCTCGCAGGCGATGATGTGCTCGATGGCGCTGGCGGCAACGATTCACTGGAAGGTGGCAACGGGCATGACACGCTTAGCGGTGGCGGCGGGAACGACACGCTTGACGGCCACTATGGCGATGATGTTCTGAACGGCGGCAGTGGCAATGATTTGCTGGAGGGCGGCAATGACGATGACTCGCTCGACGGAGGTGCCGGCAATGACACACTTTTGGGCGGCTATGACAATGACACGCTGATAGGCGGCGATGGCGATGACTCGCTGAAAGGCAACGAAGATAAGGACTGGCTGGAAGGCGGCCAAGGCATCGATACGTTGGACGGTGGAGCTGGGAACGACACCATTGCCCTGTATTCCGACGATGAAGGTGGAAATTGGTTAAATGACTCAGTCGAAGGCGGTAGCGGGTCGGATGTGCTGTTACTGGAGAGAAGAGGTTCCGACATCCGCCTTGGCACTGGTTTTAGTTTCAAGAGCGTTGGGGTTATCGATACTGCCGACAATGAGGTTTTCCTGCAGGGCGGCGGGGACTATTCGTTTGCTGGTGTGACGTTCAAAAATGGTGATGACGTGGTTGATGGCCGGCTCACCGTTTCGGGCAGCGGCAACACGACGGTCACCGGCACTGGTTTCAACGACTCGCTCGACGGAGGTGCCGACAATGACACACTTTTGGGCGGCTATGACAATGACACGCTGATAGGCGGCGATGGCGATGACTCGCTGAGAGGCAACGAAGATAAGGATTGGCTGGAAGGCGGCTAAGGCATCGATACGTTGGACGGTGGAGCTGGGAGCGATACCATTGCCCTGTATTCCGACGATGAAGGTGGAAATTGGCTAAATGACTCAGTCAACGGCGGTAGCGGCTCAGATATTCTGCTACTGGTTGAGGTGAGCGGTTTCGACATCCGCCTTGGCACTGGTTTTGATCTAAAGAGCGTTGGTGTTGTCGATGCTTCTGACAGGGAGATTTTCCTGCAGGGCGGTGGGGACTATTCGTTTGCTGGTGTGACGTTCAAAGATGGTGATGCAGTAGTTGATGGCCGGCTCACCGTTTCGGGCAGCGGCAGCACAATGGTCTTTGGTACCGGAAACGACGATGTGATCACTGGCGCTGGCGGTAACGATACCATTGAAGGCAACACTGGTGATGACATTCTCAGCGGTAAGGGCGGAGACGACACTTTGACCGGCCACTATGGCGACGACGTGTTGAACGGCGGCAATGGCGATGATTCACTGGATGGCGGCTATCATCACGACTTGCTGACTGGCGGGGACGGTAATGACACGCTGTTTGGAAGTTATGGCAAGGACACATTGATTGGCGGTGCGGGTCATGACGACCTGAATGGCAGCAATGATAATGACACGCTGGACGGCGGCACCGGCAACGATACGCTGAAGGGCGGGCCTGGCAGCGATACGTTTATTTTCCACGCATCTACGGACAATGACGTCATTACGGATTTCGGTAATGGTGGAGACAAGCTGTCCTTCGACAAAGCGGCCTTTGATGTCGAGACCGCGAATGACATAATCGCAATGGGCGTATCAATGCCGAATGGCAGCACGTTCTTTGATTTCGGCGGTGGAAATACTCTCACCGTCTACGGGCACAATGTGGATAGTGGAGACATATTGCTGTTCTGAGGGGGCTCTGCTTTCTGATTGCGATGATGCACGAGGCAGGGAGCTTTTTGATTGAAATCATGGGGGCCGTTCGCTTAGGCGGCGCCCATGCCTGTTTTGCTATCCATCTGCCGCTTTACCCTCCGGCGGGACCATCCTATAAGGCGGTTCATGTCCCTATTCGCGGCCATCATTATTCGAATTATATCCCCGGCGCTCTGAAAGCATCGAGCCGCCGGGCAAAGGCGCTTGAGCCATCGCGCCGAACCGAATATCCCGATTTCCAGCCTTGATCATCCAAAGGACGCAACGCATGTGCGCCGACACGCCCCAGACGCCTGACTATAAAGACACCCTGAACCTGCCGAAAACCGATTTCCCGATGCGCGCAGGCCTGCCCAAGCGCGAGCCTTCATGGCTGGAGCGCTGGGCGCAGATCGGGGTCTATGACCGCTTGCGTGACAAGGCCGCCGCAGCCAAGGGCAGTGACGCCGAGCGCCAGCCCTTCACCCTGCATGACGGCCCGCCCTATGCGAACGGCCATCTGCACATCGGCCACGCGCTGAACAAGACCATCAAGGACATGATCGTGCGCTCGCATCAGATGATGGGGTTTGACGCGCGCTATGTGCCGGGCTGGGATTGCCACGGCCTGCCGATCGAGTGGAAGATCGAGGAGCAGTACCGCAAGAAGGGCAAGAACAAGGATGCGGTGCCGGTGGTTGAATTCCGCCAGGAATGCCGCGCCTTTGCCGACAGCTGGGTCGATATCCAGCGCGAGGAGTTCAAGCGGCTGGGCATCACCGGCAACTGGGATGATCCGTATCTGACCATGAACTACCACGCCGAGGCGGTGATCGCGGATGAGTTCATGAAATTCCTGATGAACGGCACGCTGTACCAGGGTTCGAAACCCGTGATGTGGTCGCCGGTCGAGAAAACCGCCCTGGCCGAGGCCGAGGTCGAATACCACGACAAGGAAAGCTTCACCATCTGGGTGAAGTTCAAGGTGGCTGAGCCTGCTGATCACAAACTGGCCGGCGCCAATGTCGTGATCTGGACCACCACGCCCTGGACCATGCCATCGAACAAGGCCGTGGTTTACGGCGAAGAGATCGCCTATGGCCTCTATGAAGTCACCGGCACTCCGGATGAGTGCTGGGCTGCTGCGGGCGAGAAATACATTCTGGCCGATAATCTGGCAGCAGATGTGTTCAAGCGCGCGCGCCTGTCTGAGGATCAGTATACCCGCGTCTCTGATGTTCCGGCCTCTGATCTGGCAGGCATCGGCCTGACCCACCCGCTGCACGGCGCTGAGGGCTCCAACGGTGAATGGGACGATATCCGCGACTTCCGCGCCGCTGAATTTGTCACCGACACCGAAGGCACCGGCTTTGTCCATTGCGCGCCGTCGCACGGGATGGAGGAATTCGAGCTGTACCGCGATCTGGGCATGCTGGAGCAGGTTATCACCTATAACGTGATGGACGACGGCGGCTTCCGCGCCGATCTGCCGTTTTTCGGCGGCAAATACATCCTGAACCGCAAGGGCGGCGAGGGCGATGCCAACAAGGCGGTGATTGATAAGCTGACCGAGGTCGGCGGCCTGTTGGCGCGCGGCAAGATCAAGCACAGCTACCCGCATTCCTGGCGCTCCAAGGCGCCGATCATCTACCGCAACACACCGCAGTGGTTTGCCTCTGTCGACCGCAAGATGGACGACGGAATGGACCAGATGGGCGATACCATCCGCGAACGCGCGCTGCGCTCGATCGATGAGCTGGTGAAATGGTACCCGCAGACCGGCCGCAACCGCCTGCATTCGATGATCGAAAGCCGCCCCGACTGGGTGCTGAGCCGCCAGCGCGCCTGGGGCGTGCCGCTCACCTGCTTCACCAAGAAGGGCGCGCTGCCGACCGACGCGGACTTTTTGCTGCGCAATGACGAGGTGAACACGCGTATCGTGGCTGAGTTCGACGCGCATGGTGCAGACGTTTGGTATCAGGACGGCTTCAAGGCCAGGGTGCTGGGCAACTCCGTGGATCCGGACGCCTATGATCAAGTGTTCGACGTTCTGGACGTGTGGTTCGATAGCGGCTCGACCCATGCCTTTGTGCTGCGCGATCGCGAGGACGGCACCGAAGACGGCATTGCCGATGTCTATATGGAGGGCACCGACCAGCACCGCGGCTGGTTCCACTCCTCGCTGCTGCAGGCCTGCGGCACCAAGGGGCGCGCACCTTACCGCAACGTGGTGACCCACGGGTTCACGCTGGACGAGAAGGGCATGAAGATGTCCAAATCGCTGGGCAACACCATCGTGCCGGAAAAGATCGTGCAGCAGTACGGCGCCGATATCCTGCGCCTGTGGGTGGCCCAGACCGATTATACTTCGGACCAGCGGATCGGACCGGAAATCCTGAAAGGCACTGCCGACAGCTACCGCCGTCTGCGCAACACCATGCGCTTCCTGCTGGGCAGCTTGAAGGATTTCACTGAAGAACAGCGCGTGGAGCCGGCGGATATGCCGGAGCTGGAGCAGTGGGTGCTGCACCGGCTGGCGGAACTCGACCACAAGGTGCGCACCGGCTATCAGACCTTTGACTTCCAGGGTGTGTTCTCGGCGGTGTTCAACTTTGCCACTGTGGATTTGTCGGCCTTCTATTTCGACGTCCGCAAGGATGCGCTCTATTGCGATGGCGACACCCTGAACGCCCGCGCGGCGCGCACGGTGCTGGATATCCTGTTCCACCGGCTGACCACATGGCTGGCACCGGTTCTGGTGTTCACCATGGAAGAGGTCTGGCTGGAGAAATACCCGGGCGAGGGCAGCTCAATCCATCTGCAGGACATTCCTAACACACCGGCTGACTGGCTGAATGAGCCGCTGGCGGCGAAATGGTCCAAGATCCGCCAGGCCCGCCGGGTGGTGACGGCAGCGCTTGAAGTGCAACGCACCGACAAGGTGATCGGTGCCTCGCTTGAGGCCGCCCCGGTGGTGCATGTGCGCGACGGCGAGGCGCTGGAGGCGCTGAAATCGGTGAACTTCGCCGATATCTGCATTACCTCGGACATCATGCTGACCAATGATCCGGCCCCGGCCGAAGCTTTCCGTATGCCCGAGGTCGACGGTGTTTCGGTGGTGTTTGAGAAAGCCGACGGCGGCAAGTGCCAGCGCTGCTGGAAGATCCTGCCGGATGTGGGCAATCACGTCCATGACGGTGTTTGCGGCCGATGCGATAGCGCGCTGGGATAACCCGGCTTTCAGCTTTGAATTGTGATTTGCGCCCGGCCTAATTGCCGGGCGCTGTCATTTTTACGCTATTGTTGCGGGATTTCCTGCACTTTTTCCGGGTGCGGCCTTGTGTGTTGGCAAATTGAATTCCTCTAGATGTTGACCGGTTTTCTACAATTGGTTAAGAATTCGTTAATTCCATGTAGGTTTTCAGCCGACTTAATAATATGGCATGGGGCAGGGGGGCAGTTTATTATGCTGAAGCGGAAAGCGGACGCGCAACCGGCAGGTGAACCGGGCAAGCCGCGCAGTGCATCTATCCGGATAGACGGGGTATCGGCCCCGAAGAATATGAAAATCGGGCTGGTCGCGGACAGCACCGGGGCCAAACCGGAACCCGCGGCAGCAATTGCAAAGCCTGCCGCGCCCAAAACCGCTGCTGTCAAAGCGGCCAAAACCGCCAAGACGGCGAAACCTGCCAGTGCCGCAGCGGATGAACAGAAAATTGTGCCAGGTCCGCAGCCCTTTGCGCCGGTACCCGCGGACGGCGGCAGTGCGCTGCCAAAGCTGGGCCTCGCGGCAGCTGGTCTGGCGGTGGCCGCGGCGATGCTTCTGTATTTCCAATTCAGTGGCGGAACTCCGGTTGAAACGGCTGAACAGGCCAGTCTGCAAACGGCGGCAGAAGCGGAGCTTTCTGCCGGTACCGTGCAGCCGGCCGGTGCCGCTGCGGCGGCGGGGCTGCAGAAGGACGATGCCGGCGCCGAAGACGCCATGGTCGCCCGCATCACTGCCGGAACCCTGGCCGCGCTGCGCAGCAAACAGGCAAATCCGGAAAGCCTGAACCAGGCGGCAGCTGCGGCGCCGGCGGCAGGAACTGCGCTCTATAAAATGGTGCTGACCGCCGCGGCCCAGGGCCAGTCCGAAGCCTATATCGACCAGCTGGTGAACGGCGCTTATGAGCGCAAGGAAATCACCGTGCCCGCCAGCCTGATCGGGGCTGACGGGCGGGTTGACACGGCGACGCTGCTGGCTCTGTTTGTCGGCAACTGATCTTTTTGCTCCGGCGGCTGCGCCGGGGCCGTTCCCGTTTGCCCCTTGGGCGCGCTGCCGGTGCAGGCCGGGGACCTCTCATAACAACCAGAACGACGGGCGCCGCAGACCGGAACCGGCTGCGGTGCAGACTATTTCCCGGGGGGACTATGAAGACATACATTGCAGCCGCTGCCATGGGCCTGTTTGCCTTTGCAGCCAATTCTGCTGCGGCTGAGACTTGCGGCGGGGTCTATTCCGTGCAGCCGGGCGACAGCCTGTCGGTGATCGCTGACAAGCTGTACAAGGATGCGGGCAAATGGAGCGCGATCCACAGCCGCAACATTGATACCATTGGCCCCAAACCCAGTGCCCTGCGCGTCGGCATGAAGCTGTCGCTGGCCTGTCTTGAGGGCCTGCCCCTGGGTCTGGAAGGCGGCAAGGAAATCTCTGCCAGCGTGCCGGTGGCCGCCAAACCGGTGCAGATCACCTCAGGTAGCGCCGAGGTGCGCCACCGCATCAACCTGCTGACAGCGGATGACTTTGCCCCCTTTACCGGCAAGGACCTGCACAACGGCGGCATGATGACCGACGTGCTGAACGCGGCAATGCGCCATGCCAATCCTGAGCAGGGATACGCCGTTCATTGGGTCGACCTGTGGACGTCGCATGAAGAGCCGCTGCTGTCCAATGCACTGCTGGACGCGGGCTTTCCCTGGTACAAGCCCGACTGCGAAAACAGCCCCGAAGAGCCGCGCTGCAAGAACTTCCTGTTCTCGGACCCGATGTTCGAAGTGCTGGTGCTGATGTTCACCGACAAGACGCGGCCCCTGACCTTCACCAAGGACGAAGACCTGTTCGGCAAGACATTCTGCCGCCCGCAAGGCTATGAGACGTATCTGTTCGAACAGCAGGGCCGCCACTGGCTGCGCGACGGCAAGGTTGAGGTGGTGCAGCCGCTGACCACAGCCGAATGCTACGAGATGGTGCTTGAGGGCAAGGCGGACGCGGTCGTGATGAACGAATTCACCGGCCGCGCGCAGATCAAGGAGCTGGGCCTTTCGGACCGCTTTGATGTGGTGCCCGAGCCGATCTCGATCCAGGCACTGCACGTGATTGTCCACAAAACCCACCCCCAGGCACAGCAGCTGATGGAGATGGTCAACGCGTCGCTGCAGGGTATCCGCGAGGACGGCACCTATCAGGCGATCATCGAAGACCACATGGCCCGGGTCTGGGCCGGATTTTGAGGGGGAAAAGCATGCTGAACAGCTTCTGCCGCCACTTGCTGGGCCTGGGGCTGCTGCTGGGGCTGCTGCCCTCGGCGGCCCTGGCGATCTGCGATGTGGACTATGTCGTGCAGCCGGGGGACAATTTGTTTTCGATCGCCGAGACCCATTACGGCGACCGCGAGCGCTGGACCATGATTTACTACCGCAACCAGGATGTTCTTGTCGGCTCGTCGGTGGTGCCGGGCCGCAAGCTGCAGATACCCTGCATCAAACAGGCGACCGCCCCGGACGCCACCCCGCTGCGCAGGCAGGAGGCCGAGATGACGCTGCTGACCGGCGGCGGCTATGCGCCCTTTACCGACCGCGGGCTGCCGGGCCAGGGCATGGTGACCGAGCTGGTCAATGCGGCGCTGGAACTGGCGCCTTCGCCGGTGTCTTATGCGATCAACTGGGAGGACGACTGGTCCAAGCATCTGTTCCCGATGCTGGACCAAAAAGAGTTCGATATGGGCTTTCCCTGGTATAAGCCCGATTGCGCGGCGGAGCCGGACAATGAGCGCTGCGTGAACTTTCACTTTTCCGAACCGGTGATGGCACTGCCGATCATGCTGTTTGTGCGGGTGCAGGACCAGTTCGTCTATGCGGAAGACAGGGATATCGAGGGCAAGACCCTGTGCCGCCCCAAGGGCTATTTCACCCACGATTTGAACCGGCAGGGGCGCCGCTGGCTGGATGACGGCAAAATCACCCTGGTGCAGCCGCAATCACCGGCCGACTGTTTCCGCATGGTGTCCGAGGGCCAGGTGGATGCGGTGGCGGTGAACTTGTTCCTGGGCGCCAGCACCATTGTCCGGGAAGGTCTGCGCGACACCGTGCTGCCGCTGGAAAAACCGCTCTCCGAAGAGGGCTTGCACGTGGTGATTTCCAAGCGTCACTGGCGCGGCACGTCGCATCTATACCGGATCAACGCAGGGCTGAAAAAGCTCCGCGACAGCGGCCGCTTCGAGGAGATCATGTCACGCCATCTGGAGCTGTTCTGGGCTCAGCTGCAGTAACTTCAGGCCGCCAGGCCGACATGGACCTGGCGGCTTCATAGCCATGATAGGCAGCTTCGGATCCTGCCTCGGGATGCGGGTCTTGCCCCGCACGCTGCAGCAGCAGATGGGCAGCCAGAACGTCGTTTTCCTGAAACAGGGCCGGTTTCCGGTCTGTATCGCGCTGGTGCTCTCCCGCCCGGATACGGCGGCTGCCCTGATCGCCGGGCGGGTCTTGCGAATGGCCGTCCGGGTGCCGGTCACGCGGACTGGTGCTGGCAGATTCGCTGCGCTCCGGATCGTCCGAGCGGACAACCGGGCGGGCGGTCAAAAGACCGCGGTTCGGTTTGGCAGGACTTACCCGTCCTGAAACTGGTATAAACATTGAGCGGAACCTTCGCGGTGGCTGAGAACCGGTCTTGCAGGAAAGTTAACATAGCGTGTTTAACAGCGGGTTAATGCGGTCCGAAGCGTATCGGCAGGGCGGATCAGCCGGTGATGCGCCGGGCTTCGGCATACTGGTTTTCCGCCTCCAGGGCACTGACCGGCTTGGGCCCGGCCTGGCAGCCGCTGGCCAGATCCAGGAAATAGGCAGCCATGTCGATACCATTCATCTGTCTGAGGTCCAGCGCCGCGGTGCGGGCTGCTGCGCGGGCAGGGCCGACGTACTGGGCTGTCAGGGCATCCGGGCGTTCGCCGCTCAGCGCCTGTTCGCGGGCAGCGGCCCGGGCGATCCCTTGGGCAGTGCCCTCGATCAGCAGTGTATCCGCCGGCTGGCCGCCTGCTTGCGCGACTGCCGGCTGGCGCTGATAGGCGGCCTGCATCTGTTTCATGCTGTTGTACAGGCTGGCGGTGCTGGAAACTGCAGTAATCATCTTGCTGACCTTTAGGATCGTTCTTGAAACTCACTTTATTATAATTTGATGCAATGTGGCGGCGAAACCTTAACACTGGTTAATATAGTGTTAATGCGGTGCGGCGGGGGGCGGCCGGCCCGGCGGAGACGCCCTTGCTTCTGATGCCATTCCTGCAGAAGATGCGCAGCCAGAAGACGCTTCGGAGAGGACCCATGATTTCAGCGAGCCTTGATACACCCGTGGGTGCGCTCAGCGTGACAGAGCGGGACGGCGCCATTGTGCGTCTTGCCTGGTCAGCTCAGGCGGACGGGCAGTCGGCGCTTCTGGACAGCGCGCTGGCGCAGTTGCGTGCCTATTTTTCCGGTGAGCTAACGGGTTTCGATCTGCCGCTGTTTGTAGAGGGCTCGGACTTTCAGCGCGCGGTCTGTGCTGCGATGCTGGCGATCCCGCTTGGCGAAACCCGCACTTATGGAGAAATCGCCAAGGATCTCGGCACCCCGCCGCAGCCGGTTGGCAATGCTTGCGGCGCCAATCCGATCCCGGTGATCATTCCCTGCCACCGGGTGCTGAGCGCCACGGGCCTGGGCGGCTTTTCGGGCCAGGGCGGGGTGGAAACCAAAGTCGCGCTTTTGAAACATGAAGGCGCTGCGGGCCTGCTGATCTGAACGCAGGGTCCGGCCTGCAGCGCTCCTGCTGCTTCTTCCGGCCGGAAGTATCCCGGGGTGAATGCGTCCTGCCAAGGGCGCAGAGGGGCAGCGCCCCATTGTCAGCGACGCATCAAACCGCTGTGGACTTGCGCCGCCGTTCCGGCACGATCTGCTGGGCAATGCCGACAAACAGCAGGTAGACCGATGTCACCACCAACCCCCAATGCGCCCAGCTGGCGGGGTGGAAATCAACCCAGGCGGCCCAGCCTGCAAAGAAGGTCCAGGCCAGCGCCATGGGCAATGACACCTTGCGCCAGCGCGCGGTGCGCACCGGGTGAATGAACTTCAGCGGCAGGAACATGGCGGCGGACAGCAGGGTCACCAGCACCAGGATGGTCCAATGGCTCGGCTCCAGCGCAAAGATCACCAGCACCAGCATGTTCCAGCAGCCGGGAAAGCCGGCAAAGGAATTGTCCTTGGTCTTCATCCTTGTGTCGGCAAAGTACATCGCGCTGCCAAAGGTGATGACGATGATTGCAAACCAGCCGGTCCAGCCTGCCATCAATCCCGATTGGAACAGCGCAAAGGCCGGAATGAAGACATAGGTCAGGTAGTCGATGATCAGATCCAGCAGCACCCCGTCGAATTCCGGCGAGTAGCGTTTGACATGGTAATGCCGGGCCAGCGGGCCATCGACGCCGTCAACGGCAAATGCGATCACCAGCCAGACGAACATCAGGCTCCACTTGCCGTCCGCCGCTGCCAGCATCGCCAGCATGGCGAACACGGCACCGGTTGCAGTCAGCAGATGAACGGAGAGGGCACGGATCTGAGGTGTCATGCGCCCCTGATGGCGAATTTGGCCGAATCCCGCAAGCATTCAATGCAGCTTTGGGCGGAAATCCGTACCGTTGGAGAACTGGATGCGGGCCATGCGCTGGCCAAAGGGGGCTGGAGCGGTGATGTCAGGCGAGGAGAAGGGGGCTTTGGAAGGCATATCGCGTGCCCGCTCCCAAGGTTGCGTTCCGGGCGGCGGGGCAGGGGCCGCAGGGGCGCCATCGGCAAACAAGGCTGAATAGCCGTAACAGGTCATAGCAGAATCCTTTCTGGATCGGTTTCTGCTATCAAGCCCGCAGCGCCTTAACAGCAGCTTTCCCGCTGCCGCGAAAATAGAGCGCATTTTAGCGAATGCATATGCGCGGCCACGCTAGCCGCAACAGTTGCCGCCTGTCTGTACCGGCGGGCAGGGAATGCTGCCGTAGGAGCAGAAAACGCAGCAATCCCCATGTTTTGGCCGCAGCAGGGCGCGGCAGGCCGGGCATTCATGAAACCATTGGCATGCGTCTTGCGGCATCTCTTCTGCGGCCTCATGCCCGCAAGCAGGACAGGTGAGAACACTGGTCAAAACGGGTGTTGCGGGTTCAGTTGCAGACATGCAGCAGGCCTCCCTGGCTTCAGCAAAGGCCAGTCAGGCTTTGGGGTCAAGTCATGCCTTGGGGTGCGACCGCATGTAGACGTCCATCAGATGCGTGGTATCCACCGCCGTATAGGCCTGGGTGGTCGACAGGGACGCGTGCCCCAGCAACTCCTGAATGGCTCGCAAATCGCCGCCTGCCTCCAGCAGATGGGTGGCAAAGCTGTGGCGCAGCGCGTGCGGCGTTGCCGTTGCGGGCAGCCCCAGCTGGGCGCGGGTCCGGGCCATCACCCCTTGGATCTGGCGCGGGTTCAGCGCGCCGCCCCGCACACCGCGGAACAGCGGTGCTTGTGCCTCCTGCGGATGCGGACAGAGCGCAAGGTAGCGGTCCACCGAGTCGCGCGCTGCTGGCAGAACCGGCACAATCCGCTCCTTTTTACCCTTGCCCAGGATACGTAGCACCGGCGGCAGCGGCGCGTCGGAGCCTGTCAGGTTAAGTGCTTCTGAGATCCGCAACCCGCAGCCGTACAGCAGTGTGACTACCGCCACGTCACGGGCTGCAACCCAATCGGTTTGCGATTGCAGCTCCACCGTTTCCAGCACCGCCTTGGCGGCATCCGGCGCCAGCGGGCGGGGCAGTTTCTTTTGGAATTTCGGCGCCCTGGCAGAAAGCACTGCAGCGGGTTCAAACCCTTCGCGCTCCGCCAGCCAGCGGTAGAAGGTTTTCACTGCCGATAGCTTGCGCGCCAGCGAGCGGGCACCGGTGCCCGAACCGCGCTCCGAGGCCATCCAGGCACGCATATCGGCTGTGGTGATCCGCGCCAGCGCACCCAGCCCTTGCGGGCCGCCGGAGTGTTCGGTCATGAAAGCCAGGAAAGCGCTGACATCGCTGTGGTAGGCGGCCAGCGTGTTGGCCGAGGCAGCCTCCAGCCCGCCCAACCGCTCCAGCCAAAGCTGCAGGGCATCACGGCAGGCCGGGGAGATCAATGTCATGACAGCCAGCAGCGCATCGCGCGTTCAAAGACGCCGGCAAAGAAAGCGAGCAGATCGGTGCCCTGCATCGGCGAGAACTGATGCGGGTCTTCGGAACCCATCACCAGCATTCCGGGCAGGCGGCCCTCGCCCAGATCCAGCATCAGGCAGGCCTCGGAGCGGATCCATTCGGCTTTTGCTCCGTAAACACGCGGGCTGCCGCTTTGGGTCTGGCGCAGGGTCACAATGCGCTGGCTGCCGGGCTGGCCGGCATAGCTTTCGGTAAAACCGGGGCCTGACAGCTTCAGGGCGCCGGACTTGCGTTCAATCTCGGCACCGCCGGGCTGGGCGGTCTCAAGCACCAGCGCCAGGGACTGCACGCGCAGGATCTCCGGCATCTCCTGTTCCAGGCAGGCCAGAAAGCCGGCAAAGTCCTGCGGTTCCAGCAGCCGCAGCACAGCGCGGTGAATCAGGTTGGTGCCGGCCAGATTGTCATAAGCCGCGGCAATCACCGAGCGGTGGGTATCCTCCAGCCGGTCTAGCCGTGCCGCCATCCGCTCCATCGCGATGCCGCGCAGATCGACGACGTTGGAGCCCATGGCCCGCTCATTGGCGGCGACAAGGGCATTCATCAGGTGCTGGTCTTGCAGCACGGCATCGGGTTTGGCGAGGATCGCCTCGCGCAACTGGGTTTCCAGGTTGGCTGAACTGCTCATGTCAAAAACTCTTGCGGATCCGGACCTCTGACGGGTTTGGTGACCTGTATAGCATGGGAACCGGGCTTTGCTGCGGAAAAATGCAGTTGCAGCGGAAATTGCAGCGGCGGCGCTGCTCCCGCCCGCCGGCAGTGCATTGGCATGCACAGCGTCCGTTGGGCGGGGCGCCGGGCAGGTGCCCGGCGCGGCGGCGTGAAACGCCGCGGCAGCGCGTCGCAGGCGCGCTGCCGGGCCCAAGACCCCATGCGGTCCGGCGTCAGCCGGGGCGTGCGGGGACGCGGGAGTGCTTCGCTGCGGTTATGAAGGTGCTTGTAAAAACACTGGTACTAAAGTTTGCAAAGAAAAAGGCGCCTCGATCAGGGGCGCCTTTCACGGTCCTGGATCCGCTAAGCGGGATCAGAGGATCTTGATCTCCGCCGCCTTGATATCGGCGAGGAATGCATCCAGGCCTTTGTCGGTGAGCGGATGGTTCACCATCGACTTGATCACGGCCGGCGGCGCAGTGATCACATCGGCGCCGATGCGGGCCGAGTCCAGCACGTGGTTCACCGAACGGATCGAGGCGGCCAGGATCTGGGTTTCAAAGCCATAGTTGTCATAGATGGTGCGGATGTCTTCGATCACTTCCATGCCGTCCAGGTTGATGTCGTCCAGACGCCCGATGAAAGGGGAGATAAAGGTGGCACCCGCCTTGGCCGCCAGCAGCGCCTGATTGGCCGAAAAGCACAGGGTTACGTTCACCATATGGCCGTCATCGGAAAGCGTTTTGCATGCTTTCAGGCCATCCCAGGTCAGCGGCACCTTCACCGCGATGTTCTCTGCAATCTCCACCAGCTTGCGGCCTTCGGCAATCATCGTCTCGGCATCGGTTGCGGTGACCTCGGCAGAGACCGGGCCGTCAACCAGGGCGCAGATTTCCTTGGTCACTTCGATGATGTCGCGGCCGGATTTCTTGATCAGCGACGGGTTGGTGGTGACACCGTCCACCATGCCCAGATCGTTCAGCTCGGCAATCGCGTCGATCTCGGCGGTATCTACGAAGAATTTCATGGGGCAGTCCTTTGGATGGGTTGGCCTCTGTCGCTTCTGCCTTTACCTCATGGGATTACGGGCGGCAACATGGGCAGCAGCATGAGCGGGCAGGAGTTCTTTCAGGCAGGCGAACGGGTCGGGGTGCTGACGACGCAACCCCTTGACCGGCTTCTGGATTACCGCGCACCGGAGGGCGGCTGTTATTTAGGCGCCTATGTCGAGGTGCCGCTGGGGCCGCGCAAGGTTCTGGGCGTGGTCTGGGGGCCGGGTGCGGGCGATTTCGATTCGGCCAAGCTGCGTGCGGTGATCCGGGTTCTTGACGTGGCTCCGATGCGGACCGAGATGCGCCAGTTTCTGGGCAAGGCCGCTGACTATACGCTCACCCCGATGCCCGCGATGCTGCGGCTGGCGACCCGGGCGCCGGGCCTCAGCGATCCGCCGTCGATGCGCAAGATCCTGCGCCGGGGCGAGGGCGTGCCGGACCGGATGACCGATGCCCGCACAAGGGTGCTGGAGGTGCTGGAGCAATACGGCGGCCTTGCCTTCACCCCGCGCGAGCTGGCGGACATGGCCGATGTGACGCCCTCGGTGGTGAAGGGGCTGGTGAAGCAGGGCGCCTTGCGCGAGGAGGAGGCGCCGCGCGACACGCCCTATCCGCAGCTGGACCCGGAGCTGCCCGGCAAACAGCTGACCGAGGATCAGGCAAGTGCCGCCGCCGCCTTGGCCGAAGGCGTCCACAGCGGGCGCTACGGCACCACGCTGCTGAAAGGTGTTACCGGGTCGGGCAAGACCGAGGTTTATTTGGAAGCGGTCGCCGCCGCCTTGCGCGCCGGGCGGCAGGCGCTGGTGCTGCTGCCGGAGATCGCGCTGACAGCCGAATTTCTCACCCGCGTTGAGGCGCGGTTCGGCGCCAATCCTGCGGAATGGCATTCCGGCGCCACAATGACCGAGCGCCGCCGGGTCTGGAAAATGGTGGGGCAGGGGGCGGCCAGTCTGGTGATCGGTGCCCGCTCGGCGCTTTTTCTGCCATTCCGCGATCTGGGCCTGATCATCGTCGATGAGGAGCACGACACCTCCTACAAGCAGGAAGATGGAGTTCTTTACAACGCCCGCGACATGGCGGTGCTGCGGGCGGCGATGTGCTCGGCGCAGGTGGTGCTGGCCTCCGCCACACCAAGCCTGGAAAGCTGGGTCAACGCTGAGGCGGGCAAATACAAACGTTTGGACCTGACAGCTCGCTTTGGTGCCGCGGTGCTGCCGGAGATGCGCAGCGTCGATATGCGGTCCGAGGATCTGCTGCCCGCCACCTGGATCTCGCCCACTCTGAAACGGGCGATGAAATTGCGGATGGAACGGGGCGAACAGTCGCTGCTGTTCCTGAACCGCCGCGGCTTTGCCCCGGTCACCATCTGCCGCGCCTGCGGCGCCCAGGTGGCTTGCGACCATTGCGACGCGCGGATGGTCGAGCACCGTTTCATGAAACGGCTGATGTGCCATCAATGCGGTGAAACAAAGCCGGTGCCGGAGGCCTGCCCGTCCTGCGAGGTGGAGGGCAAGATGGCCCCCGTCGGCCCTGGCATCGAACGGCTGGCGGAGGAAGCCACTGCCCTGTTCCCCGAGGCCCGGATCGCGGTGCTGAGTTCCGATCTGTTCGGCTCCGCCCGTGCCCTGAAGAGCCGGATCGAGGAAATTGCGAAGGGGGAGGCCGACATCATCCTCGGCACCCAGCTGGTAGCCAAGGGGCACAACTTTCCGCTGTTGACGCTGGTGGGGGTGATCGACGCCGACCTGGGCCTGCAAGGTTCGGACTTGCGTGCAGCCGAGCGCACTTTTCAGCTGATGCGCCAGGTGGCAGGCCGGGCCGGGCGGGCAGAGCGGCCCGGCGAAGCATTGATGCAGACCTTTCAGCCTGAACATCCGGTGATCCGGGCAATTCTGTCGGGGGACGAGGAGAGCTTCTGGAAAGCCGAGGCTGCTGAGCGCCAGGCCGCCGGCGTGCCGCCTTATGGGCGCATGGCAGGCATCATTCTGTCGGGGCCGGACTTGGCAGCAGTCTTTGACCTGGGCAATGCGATGGCCCGCAACGACGGTCCGTTGCGCCAGATCGGTGCGCAGGTATTCGGCCCGGCCCCAGCACCCATCGCCCGCGTCCGCGGCCGCCACCGGGTGCGGCTGCTGATCAAGGCGGCAAAGGGCGTGCCGTTGCAAGCGGCGATCGCCCGCTGGACCGCGCCCTTGCGTCTCAAAGGGGACTTGCGGCTGAGCATTGATATTGATCCTCAGAGTTTCTTTTGATGCCGGGATGAAGGGGGGCTCTGCCCCCGGCCTGCGGCCTCCCCCGGGATATTTTGAGCAAGAAGAAGGCTGGCCCCCTTGTTCTTCTGGTTTAAAATATCCCGGAGCGCGAGGCAGAGCCTCGCATCTATCGTTTGATCAAACCCGCAGACTTTCGGCGTGATCTCTGATCAGCAAGCTGGTAGCGACCGCCCCGGCCCACATGCAGAACAGCGCGGCCCAGGCGGTGCCAGTGAAAATCGAACCGCCGGTGACACCTGCTCCGATCGCGCAGCCGCCGGCCAGCATGCCGCCAAAACCCATCAAAGCCGCGCCAACCATTGCTTTGCGCATGGTGGAGGGGCTGTCAAAAGCCTGCAGTTTCATTTCTCCGGCCAGTGCTGCGGCCAGCATTGCGCCGATGAACACGCCGGGAACCAGGCCGATGTCAAACTCGAGAACTGCATTGCGGTCGAGGAAGAACATCAATGTGCGCGCCGATGGTCCGGTGAAGGTGGCGCTCTCGATTTGCACCGGATCAAAGCTGACCTGACTGAGCGCATAAGTCAGCACCCACCCCAGCGCGACAGCAAACCCAACGCCGGAGGCAAAGATCAGTCTTTTCGCACCGATCCGGTTGCGCTGCGCTAACACCAGCGCCAAGGCGGCGGTGGCTAGGCCCAGTGCCAGCCCGCCCGCCTTTGGCAGACCAAGCGCAGCCAGGAGATCCAGATTGCGCCCGCCTTCGGTAATCCAGAGCCCGGCAAGCCAGTCCCGGGAAGGCGACAGCAGGCCGGACAGGCTCATTTGCGCGACGACGGCGAAGATCAGACCCGACACAACCGAGCGCAGGTTGCCGGTGGCTGCCAGCACCAGCAGCCGCCCTGAACAGCCGCGCGCCATCACCATGCCGCCGCCGAACATCAGCCCGCCCAGGATGGCACCGGACCAACTGCCGGGCACCGCCATCATCCTTGCATCGGCGCTGTCCATCAGGTCAAGCATCTGTGCCGCCTGCACCCAGACAACAGCCGTGGAGAAGGTCAGCAGCCAAACCGCAACCTTGTCCCCCAGGCGGCCGCTGGCGAATTCCACCGTAGCTGCCCGCAGGCAGAAGCGAGATCTTTGCGCCGCCACCCCGAAGACAGCGCCGGTCAGAAGCCCGAACAACGCGGCGGCAGGGGCCTCACCGATATGTTCAACCAAAGGAACCAGATCCATCACATAACTCCCATTCACGAATGGTGATATGTTTATGCGGCCACCTCTGCATTGATGCAGATCAGATGTGCATTGGCCGCTGCCCTCTCGCCAAATCCCGTTGGGGAGCGTAGATGCTGGATATGTTCAAGCCCATGCCCCTGCTTGAGGCGCAAAGCCTCCCCTTCTGGCGCCGTCCCATGGTGCTGCTGTTTGTGATGGCGCTGGCGATGCCAATCGCCTTCAATGCCTGGAGCGCATTGCTCAACAATTTCGTAATCGAGGCAGCGCAATTTGACGGCGCCGATATCGGCCTGTTGCACACGGTGCGGGAGATCCCGGGCTTCCTGGCGGTCGGCGTGATTGCGGTGATCTTGTTTGTGCGCGAGCAGGTGCTGGGGTTGATTTCGCTTGCTTTGCTGGGCGTGGCCACAGCTGTCACCGCCTGGTTCCCCTCTCTGGGCGGGTTGCTGATGGTGACGCTGCTCAGCTCCATCGGCTTTCATTATTATGAGACGGTGAACCAGTCGCTGCAGTTGCAGTGGCTGTCCAAGGAGAAGGCGCCGCAGACGCTGGGCTGGCTGGTGGCTGCGGGATCAGCGGCGACGCTGGTGGTCTACGGCCTCATCGTGCTGACCTGGGACCGGTTTGATCTGGCCTATAATACTGTCTTTCTGGCCGCAGGCGGGGCAACGGCGCTGATCGCGCTGTTTGCGCTGGTTGCCTACCCGCAATTTGATGCGCCGCATCCGCAGACCAAGAAGCTGATCCTGCGCAAACGCTATTGGCTGTACTATGCGCTGCAGTTCATGGCCGGCGCGCGGCGGCAGATCTTTGTGGTTTTTGCAGGCTTCATGATGGTCGAAAAATTCGGCTTTGATGTGCATGAGCTGACCGGGCTTTACCTGATCAACCTGGTGATCAACATTGTCTTGGCGCCAATGCTGGGCAAGGCAGTGGCCATGTTTGGCGAGCGCCGGACGCTGATTTTCGAATACACCGGGCTGGCGATTGTCTTTGCGGCCTATGGCGGGATCTACTGGTTCGGCTGGGGGGTGGCGGTTGCGGCGGTGCTCTACGTGATCGACCATGTGCTGTTTGCCTTGGCGCTGGCGCTGAAAACCTATTTCCAGAAAATCGCCGATCCCGGGGATATCGCACCAACCGCAGCGGTGGCCTTTACCATTAACCATATTGCAGCGGTGTTTCTGCCGGTGCTGCTGGGTCTTTTGTGGGTATTGTCGCCCGGAATGGTCTTTGTCCTGGCGGCGGCCATGGCGCTGGTGTCGCTGTCCCTGTCGCTGCTGATCCCGCGCCATCCGGAACCTGGCAATGAGACTATCTTCAGCAAATACGCAAGCCCGGCGCCGGCAGAATAGTCCAGCAGCCCCGTGGAGCCAGCCGCGGGGCGAGCGCCCGCGCTCACTGTGTGCGCGGGCGCTGCCTGGCCTGCGGCCAGGCCGGGGTGCTTGACGCGGGCGGCGCGGCGACCTAGGCGCTGGGCAACAGTTTCAGGAGAGACGCCATGCCCACATACACTGCCCTCACCACGCTCACCGGAAAAACCCAGGCCGAAGCGCTGGGCGAAGCCATGGAACGCCTGACCCCGGAACCCAGCGGTGTGGGCGTCTTTGAGATGGAGGACGGCTCGGGCCTGTGGGAAGTTGGCGGCTACTTTACCGATGCTCCGGATGCGGCCGGTCTTGCACTGCTGGCCTCGATGCATGAAGCCAAGCCCTTTGTGGTTTCGGAACTGCCGGAAACCGACTGGGTCGCCCATGTGCGCCGCGAACTGGCACCGGTCGAAGCGGGGCGCTTTTTTGTCTATGGCTCGCATGACGCGGACAAGCTGCCTGCGGACCGGATCCCGCTGCTGATCGAGGCGGCGATGGCCTTTGGCACCGGCCACCACGGCACCACGCTGGGCTGTCTCAAGGCGCTGGATCATCTGTTGGATCAAGGCTTTCATGGCGAAAAGGTGGCCGACATCGGCTGCGGCACCGCGGTGCTGGCAATGGCGGCAGCCCGGGTCTGGGACGGCACCATTCTGGCCAGCGACATCGACCAGGTGGCGGTTGAAGTCGCCGAAGCAAACCTTAAGGCCAATGGCATGGAAGGCCAGGTTGCCTGTGTGGAAGCCGCCGGTTTTGATCACCCGGATCTACAGGCGCAGGCGCCGTTCGACCTCATCTTCGCCAATATTCTGAAGGGCCCTCTGGTGGCATTGGCGCCGGATGTCGCTGCGAATCTGCGGCCCGGCGGCTATGCGATTCTCTCGGGCATTCTGAACGAGCAGGCCGAGGACGTGGTTAACGTTTATGCGCAGAACGGCATCAATCCCGAGCGCCGGGATGAAATTGGTGAATGGACAACGTTACTTCTCCGTAAAGCGGGCTGATTGACTTAACTTTGCGGCGAATTTGAATGGTTTGCCGCATTTTCGCCCCAATTCGAGCCAAAGATGGGCCATCCGCTGGTGGGGGCCAGTTCGGAGGCTCGTAATGGGCGAACATCGTGATCAGTTCCAGGCGCGTTTGAAGCACATCAACCGCAAACATGAAGCCCTGTCCGCGGGCTATTCCGCAAAGCTGCGGCCGGACGGGCTTCTGGTGGTAAAGCCGCAACGGCTGCAATCCCGGATTTCAGGACGCTCGCTGATTTTCTTCGCGGCGGCGTTTTTGCTGTTCAAGGGCTTCCTGATGGCGGCGCTTGGCTTTGGCAGCTATGACGCGCGGGTGCAGACACTGGCCGGCGGCAGCGGCATTGAACGCGCGGGCGCCTTCCTGATGCAGGCAGACCCGGTGTCAGTCTTCTTGGCCCGGAAAATCGGGCCCGTTCTGCGCTGACAGCAATGCGGGCAGGGGGCAAAAAGGCCGCTGGCAGGGGGAGCCGGCGGCCTTTTTTTGCGGCGCGGCCCTGCCGCGCAATCCGGCAACAAAAAACGCCGCGGCCTTGTCAGGTCCGCGGCGTTTCCCTAGTCGCCCCGAGGGAGGAGGCAGGGCGGAAAAAGGGGGCTCAGAAAGCAGTTTTGCCAGTGGCAACGGCTTCGATGTCGCCGCGCGACATGCCGATGTCGGCCAGCTCGCGGTCGGTCAGGCCCGACAGGGCGTTGCGGGTTGCACGGGCGTCATTCCAGGCAGCAAACATGCCGGTTGCGGTTGCAACCAGTGCGCCGAAGCGGCCAAACAGGCCGGTGGAGCCATAGGTGGTGCGGGTAGTGTCAAATGCGGCCATATCCGTGTCCTCTGATCTGGTGTTGGCTTCGTCGCGATGTTGCGATGGCGGGCATCTAGTGAGGAAAATCCAACCCGGCAAGATCCGAAATTGCATGCGTCATATGCACAGTGCGCATAGCTTTGCGCCTTAATAACAAGGTCGCTTTGCCTGAGCGCTGCTTTTGCCGGGAAATGTCGTTCCGCCTATTGCGGAAGGTCGGTTTCAGGACAGGATTTGCCTCCCTGGCGGCGTGCGGCGCACAGGGAAAGCAATTGGACATGTTCGCGTTTTGTGCTAATCGTTGGAAAAATAATTGCAAAGAGCAGACGGGGACTGGGCACATCATGCGGATTCTGGGAATTGATCCGGGGCTGCGCACCCTTGGATGGGGGGTCATCGAATCAAATGGCCCGCGGCTGAGCCATGTTGCCAACGGCCATTGCTGTTCGGATGGCGATGATCTGGGCGAGCGTCTGCTGTCGCTGCACAATCAGGTCACCGAAATCATTGAGGCCTATGCCCCGGATCAGGCCGCGATCGAACAGACCTTTGTGAACAAGGACGGTGCCGGCACCCTGAAACTGGGTCAGGCGCGCGGAGTAGCGCTGCTGACGCTCGCCAAGGCAGGCTTGCCGGTGGGCGAATATGCCCCCAACCGGGTCAAAAAGACTGTGGTGGGCGTGGGGCACGCCGAAAAGGAGCAGGTCATGCATATGGTCAAACTGCAGCTGCCCGGCTGTGCGCCCAAGGGTGCCGATGCAGCGGATGCACTGGCGATTGCCATCTGCCATGCTTATTACGGCGGCACGTCGCAACGGCAGCTGAAGGAGAAACGCGCATGATTGGCAGGCTGGCATGATCGGCAAACTGACAGGCCGCCTCGACTACCGGTCGCAGGACCACGTGCTGATCGACGTGCGCGGTGTCGGCTATATCGTCTATTGCTCCGACCGCACCATGGCGGCGCTGCCGGGCACAGGCGAAGCGATCGCGCTTTATACCGAGATGGTGGTGCGCGAAGACCTGATGCAGCTTTATGGTTTCACCTCTTTGGTGGAGAAGGAATGGCACCGGCTGCTGACCTCGGTGCAGGGGGTCGGGGCCAAGGTCTCGCTGGCCATTCTCGGCACGCTGGGGCCGGACGGGGTCAGCCGGGCGATTGCTTTAGGCGACTGGGCGTCGGTGAAGGCGGCCAAGGGCGTCGGCCCCAAGACCGCGCAGCGCATCGTGCTGGACCTCAAGGACAAGGCGCCGGGTGTGATGGCCATGGGGGGCGCTGTGGCGGATGCGATGGACGGCCCCGGGCTGGAGGTGGTCGAGGACGCCGGGCCGGCACCTGCTGCCAAACCGGCCCGCAAGGCGCCGCCAAAGAAACCCACTGGTGCCGCTGCGGCGTCGGCCGGGGCGCTGTCGGCGTTGGGCAATCTCGGCTATGGTCCGTCGGACGCGGCGGCAGCGGTGGCTGAGGCTGCGGCCACCTATCCGGATGCGGATGAAGCAGAGCTGATCCGCGCGGCGCTGCGGCTGCTGGCGCCGAAGGGGTGAAGATGAAACACCAAGGGCAGCGCCCGACGCTGGGCGGGTGCGAAGCGCCCTCCCGTCAAACCAAAGGTTTGCTTTCGGCAAAACGGGAGGGTCGGGCGCTGCCCGGCCTTCAGCCGGGTGGGACATATCAGAGAGACCTGTACCATGATTGACGCCGACCCCGCTCTGCGCCCCGAACCGCTGCCTGAGGACAGTTCAGCCGAAAACGACCGTGCCTTGCGTCCGCAGGGGCTTGGTGAATTCATCGGCCAGGCCGAAGCCCGCGCCAACCTGAAGGTCTTTATTGAATCCGCCCGCCGCCGCGGCGAGGCTATGGACCACACGCTGTTCCACGGCCCTCCCGGCCTTGGCAAGACTACTCTGGCCCAGATTATTGCCCGTGAACTGGGGGTGAATTTCCGCATGACCTCCGGCCCGGTTCTGGCCAAGGCCGGCGACCTGGCAGCGATCCTTACGAATCTTGAAGCCAGCGATGTGCTGTTCATCGACGAAATCCACCGGCTGAACCCGGCGGTGGAGGAGGTGCTTTATCCGGCGATGGAGGATTTCGAGCTGGATCTGGTGATCGGTGAAGGCCCTGCGGCGCGCACTGTGCGGATCGAGTTGCAGCCCTTTACCCTGGTCGGGGCCACCACCCGGATGGGCCTGCTGACCACACCGCTGCGCGACCGCTTCGGCATCCCGACCCGGCTGCAGTTCTATACCATTGACGAGCTGTTCGAGATTGTCCGCCGCAATGCCCGCAAACTGGGCGCGCCTGCGGATGATGCAGGCGCCCGCGAGATCGCGCGGCGCGCCCGCGGCACCCCCAGGATCGCCGGGCGGCTCTTGCGCCGCGTTGTGGACTTTGCGGTTGTGGAGGGCGATGGCAGGATCTCCCGCGAACTGGCCGATGGCGCGCTGACCCGGCTGGGGGTGGATCAGCTGGGGCTGGATGGCGCCGACCGGCGGTATCTGAACCTGGTGGCCGAGAATTACGGTGGCGGACCAGTGGGGATCGAGACGATCTCCGCGGCCTTGTCCGAAAGCCGCGACGCGCTGGAAGAGGTGATTGAACCCTTCCTTCTGCAGCAAGGGCTGATACAGCGCACCCCGCGCGGGCGGATGCTGGCGCAAAAGGCCTGGACCCACCTGGGGATGGCGCCGCCGCGTTCCCGGAACGATCTGTTCGGGTAGGTAGCGGAGTAACTACCATAAGCTGTACCCCCCGTGCTTACCTATACTGTGGGGGCGGAAGGTGGAGGCGATGTGCCTGTGTGATGCTCCGGCCAGGTGCTGAGCTGCAGCGCGGCGTTGCCTCCGGCGGGGGTGTTTTTGACCAGAAAGAAGCCGGACCGCATCTGTTTCACGCAATGCTGGATGCGCCGCGCCAGCGGCGCACGGCCCAAGGCTGTTTGCGGCGGCCTGGTGCAGCCAGGGGGCCGGACAGGTGCGGGAGTCTCCCCCTTGCCGATGCGCGGCTCAGACGGCATAGACAGAACAGGATCAAGGAGACGCATATGACCGCCCAGCTGCCAGACCTGACGCCCGAACAGATCGAAGCCCTGTTCACCCGCCAAGACGGCGCATACGCTTGTGCCCGCTGGGGCCGGCCGGTAGCGCCGATCGTTTTTGGCGTTCAGGACGAGACGCTGAAAACCGTCAAGGGTGCGTTGGAGGCAGTGATGACGCTGGCGGGCCATCAGATGGCCGAGACCGACCCTGAGCTGGGCTCGAACCTGATGTTCTTCTTTTTCCTGGACTGGGACGAATTGCTGGAAGTGCCTGATCTGGACCGGCTGATCCCCGGGCTGGCGCCGCTGGTGGCACGGCTGAAGGCGGCGGAGGCCAGCCAGTACCGGGCGTTCCGGTTTGACGATCAGGGCGGCATCAAGGCGGCGTTTGTGTTCCTGCGGATGCAGGGGGCGATGGCGCAGATGCCCGCCGAGACACTGGCGCTGACCCAGGCGGTGCAGGTGGCGCTGATGTGGGGCGAAGCGGCCTTTGCTGAAACCTCCCCCTTGGCGGTGCTGCCGGAGACCGGCGCCACTATCCTGCGCCCCGAAATTGCAGGGATCATCGCGGCAGCTTATGACCGGATGATGCCGCTGGCGGCGGACGACAAGTCCCACGCCCTGCGCTTGTTTGCACGGTTGCAAGCGCCGGCGGCGGGGCAACCGCAGTCCTGATGCGGTCTTTTGCGGGCTTGCCGCTGCCTGATGCAGCCCGGATTGCGCTGGAGCGCGTGCAAGAAGAGCTGACCGCAGGGCGGCCGGTGCCTGCAGAGAATATGCATCTGACGCTGGCATTTCTGGATGATCAGCCGGAACAGATGCTGCAAGCCCTGCATCAGGAACTCGCCGCCATCCGCGCGCGGGTTCTGACCCTCAGCATTCAGGGGCTGGAGACCTTTGGCGGCAGGCAGCCGCGGGTACTGGCTGCCGCAGTGCAAAAGACGCCGGAGCTGAACCGCCTGCGGAACCAAGTGCGCAGTGCCTGTCAGGCGGCGGGAATTGCTTTGGCACGGGAACGGTTCCGCCCGCATGTGACGCTGGCCCGGTTCCCGCGGAATCTGCAGCCGGGTCAGCTGGAGAAGATCGCCGGCTTCCTGCAAGCGGCGGCGGGCTTCCGGCTGCAGACCGATGCGGAATGCTTTGCGCTATACCAGTCTACGCTGGCCCCCGAAGGCGCGCGCTATGATGTTTTGGCGGAATACCCGCTGGAGAGCTGAGGCGCTTGCGGCGGCCCGGCCCCAGCCATAGATTGCCCGCCAAATCACAGGAGTGCAGAGCATGATCCACGAATTCCCGGTGCGGGTCTACTACGAGGACACCGACATGGGCGGGATCGTCTATCACGCCAACTACCTGCGGTTTATTGAACGTGCGCGCAGCGACTGGGTGCGCGGCATCGGTGTCGATCAGAACGCCATGCGCGAGGCCGGGCGGATCTATGTTGTGCGCCGGATTGAGGCGGATTACCTGGCGCCCGCCAAATTCGACGAGGAGCTGCTTGTCGCCACCGCGCTGCACAATGTGACACCGGCCCGGATGGTGCTGATTCAAGAGGTCACGCGCGGCGGCCAGCCGCTGTTCCGGGCCCAGGTCACCATTGTCTGCATCACCACAGGCGGCAAGCCTGCGCGGCTTCCGGCAGAGATTCGCGCATTGCAGTAACATTTGGCGCAGTAGCGCCTGTTTTAATGGCCTTTGACATTGAACTGGGCTAGCCTTTGGCCAAATAAGGCCGGAGAAACGGCCGGGAAATCGTAGAGCAGGCGAATGGAAGCAGAAACTCTGGCGCTGGCGCAGGAGATTGATTTCTCCATGTGGGGCCTTTTCGCGCGGGCCACCGTAACCGTGAAACTGGTGATGCTGATGCTGATCGGGGCTTCGGTCTGGTCGTGGGGCATCATCATTCAGAAAACCATCAACTACCGCAAGGCGCGCGGCGAGGCGGATGCCTTTGACCGCGCCTTCTGGTCCGGCAATCCGCTGGATGAGCTGTTCGACCAGGTCGGGGCAAGGCCGCCGGGTCAGGCGGCCCGGATCTTTTCCGCAGGCATGACGGAATGGCGACGCAGCCACCGCAGCGACGGCGGGCTGATCCCTGGCGCGCAGGCACGCATCGACCGGTCGATGGATGTGGCCATCGCCAAGGAAACCGAAGGGCTGCAAAGCGGCTTGTCGGTTCTGGCTACCGTTGGCTCCACCGCGCCGTTTGTGGGGCTGTTCGGTACTGTCTGGGGCATCATGACCGCCTTTATCGAGATTGCAGAACAGCAGAACACCAACCTTGCCGTGGTGGCGCCCGGCATTGCCGAGGCGCTGATGGCGACCGGGCTGGGCTTGCTGGCGGCCATTCCGGCAGTGGTTTTCTACAATAAGCTGAGCGCGGACAGCGACCGCATCATTGGCGGCTATGAGGGCTTTGCCGATGAGTTCGCGACCATCCTCAGCCGCCAGTTGGATTCCTGAGCTATGGGTGCCGCAGTCCAGCAGCCTTCAGGAGGCAGCAACCGCCGCCGGGGACGCCGCCGCGGACGCGGCAGGGTGATGTCGGAAATCAATGTCACGCCTTTTGTGGATGTGATGCTGGTGCTGCTGATTATCTTTATGGTGGCGGCACCGCTGATGACGGTCGGCGTGCCGGTAGAGCTGCCCAAGACCGCAGCGGGCGCCTTGCCCGGTGATGAGGAAGAGCCGCTGACTGTCACGATGACCGCCGAGGGTGGTGTTGAAATCCAGACCACGCCGGTTTCGCGCGATGAACTGGTGCCCAAGCTGCGGGCGATTGCGGCCGAGCGCAGCTCGGACCGGGTGTTTCTGCGGGCGGATGGCAGGATCGCCTATGCGGATGTCATGCAGGTGATGGGCGCGCTGAACGCAGGCGGGTTTTCCAACGTGGGGCTGGTGACGGACACCGGCGGCCCGGCCCTGGACGGGCAGCCGTCTGAGGGTGCAGGGCAGTAAGCGGGGACGCGGGCGGTGCAGACCGGAACCAGGATCTCTCTTGCCGGACATGGGCTGTTGATGGGGTGGGTTGTCTTTGGCGCCTGGTTCCCCTCCGAACCTTTGCCGTCCCGGGTGCAGCAGGTGGCGCTGATATCGGCCGAGCAGTTTGAAAAGCTCAGCCAGCAGCGCCAGGCGCCGCAAGTTGCCCCTGAACCTGCACCGTTGAATGAACCGGCCGAAGTGCAGCCCGCACCCGAGCCCGCGCCGCAGCCGGACCCGGAGCCGGAAACCGTTCAGCCCGAACCGGTCGCGCCGGCGGCGCCGGATCCGCAAGTGACAGAGATCCCCGAGCCGCAGCCCGAGCCGGATGTGCCGGACACGCCGCCTGCAGCGGCTGAGGAGCCGGAGATAGCTGCGCTGGTGCCGCAGGTGCGCCCTGAAACTGCGCCGCGCCCGGTGGAGCGTGTCGCGCCTGAGCCTGTTGCGCCACCAGAACCGGACACCAGGGTTGACGATGCTGCCCAGCCGGAAGTGGCACCGGAAGAGGGCGCCGAGACCGAACAGGAGGTGCAGGAGGCCACTGCGCCCGAGGCTGCCAGCGACCGGATTGTGACCGAAGAAAACGAAGGCGAGGACGTTGCAGCCTCCGCTGCGCCGGCAGTATCGGTGCGGCCCAGGACACGGCCGGCCCGGCCGCAGCCGCAACCGGAAGAGGCCGTGGAAGCGGCCCAGCCGGCCGGGCAGCCGGAGCCGGAGACGGCGGATACGCCTTCCGCAGTAGAGGATGCCTTGGCAGAAGCCCTGGCAGGCGGTGCCGATGTTGAGGCGCCGGAACCATCCGGCCCGCCGCTGACGCTGGGCGAAAAGGATGCCCTGCGGGTTGCGGTGTCGCAGTGCTGGAACGTGGGGTCGCTGTCGACGGATGCGTTGAACACCACGGTGGTGGTGACGGTGTCGCTGGCGCAGGACGGCAAGCCGGACAGCGGCAGCATCCGGATGCTGTCAAGCACCGGCGGCTCGTCATCGGCGGCACAACAGGCCTTTGGGGCCGCTCGGCGGGCAATAATCCGCTGCGGAGCCAAGGGGTTTCAGCTTCCCCCTGAAAAATACGCGCAATGGCGTGATATTGAGATGACATTCAATCCGGAAAGGATGCGGATCAAATGAGGAAAATTCTGGCAGCTGTGCTGATCGGGGCTTCGGCACTGGCCGGGGCGGGCGCCGTTGCGGCGCAGACCGGCCCGCTCCGTATCGAGATCGATCAGGGTGTGATTGAGCCATTGCCCTATGCGGTGCCGGATTTTGTGCCCGAGACCCCTTCGGCTGCGGAGCATGCGGCGCAGATCGCGCGGGTGGTGGCGGCGGACCTCAGCGGCACCGGACTGTTCCGCGAAGTGCCCGCCAGCGCTCATATCTCCAAGGTGACCGGCTTTGACAACCCGGTGAAATATGCCGACTGGAAAGCGGTGAACGCTCAGGCGCTGATCACTGGCGCTGTCAGCGTCACCGGCAACCGGCTGACGGTGCGGTTCCGCGGCTATGACGTGTTTGCGGAAAAGGAACTGGAAAGCGCGCTGCAGTTTTCCGGCACCACCGGCGGCTGGCGGCGGATGGCGCATAAGGTGGCTGATGCGATCTACAGCGAAATCACCGGCGAAAGCGGCTATTTCGACAGCCGGGTGGTCTATGTCTCTGAAAGCGGCCCCAAGAACGACCGCCGCAAGCGGCTGGCGATCATGGATTACGACGGCGCCAATGTGCAGTATCTGACCAACAGTGCGTCTCTTGTGCTGGCACCGCGGTTTTCGCCCACTGGCGACCGGGTGCTGTACACCAGCTATGAGAGCGGCTTTCCCCAGATCCATGTGCTGGATGTCGGCCAAGTGCAGCGCAAGATCCTGTCCAGCGGCGACGGCATCATGAGCTTTGCGCCGCGGTTTGCGCCGGACGGGCGCACGGTGGTTTACTCGCAAACCCAGGGCGGCAACACCGATCTGTTCTCGATGGATATCGGAACCGGGGGCAAGACCCGGCTGACCTCGGCGCCCTCGATCGAGACCGCGCCGTCGTTTTCGCCCGACGGGTCGCAGGTTGTCTTTGAAAGCGACCGCTCGGGCAGTCAGCAGCTTTATGTGATGCCCGCAAGCGGCGGCGAGGCGCGGCGGATCAGCTTTGGCCAGGGGCGCTATGGCACGCCCGTATGGTCGCCGCGCGGCGACATGATTGCCTTTACCAAACAGAACAAGGGCCGGTTCCATATCGGCGTGATGCGCACCGACGGCAGCGAGGAGCGCTTGCTGACTGCCTCGTTCCTGGACGAGGGGCCGACATGGGCGCCCAACGGCCGGGTGATCATGTTCACCCGTGAAAGCCAGGGCAGCACTGGGCGGGCGTTGCTCTATTCGGTGGACATTACAGGGCGCAATCTGAAGCCGATACGGACGCCGGACGGGGCCTCGGACCCGGCCTGGTCTCCGCTGCAGCAGTAAATGGGCCGTTAAGGCGGGGATACCCGCATAGTACCACCCCCGGGCTTATGCTAGTTTCGGGTTAAGAAACGCAAAGGGATAGGCAGACGATATGAGCGGTTTGAAATTGGCAATGGCGGCGGTGGCCGTGCTGGGGCTGACAGCTTGCAGCAGCAACCCATGGAACGACGATTTGAACGGCGGCGGGGCCGGGGCAGGCGGTGCAGGCGCCGGTGCAGGCGCGCTGGATCCGGCCAGCCCGGCCTATTTCCAGCAGACCGTGGGCGACCGGGTATTGTTTGCAATCGACCAGTCCACCCTGTCGTCTGCAGCCCAGGCAACGCTGCAAGGCCAGTCGCAGTGGCTGGCCCGGAACGCCGATTATGTGGTCACGATCGAAGGCCACGCAGACGAGCAGGGCACCCGCGAATACAACCTTGGCCTGGGTGCGAAACGCGCCAATGCCGCCCGCGAATACCTGATGTCCCAAGGTGTCGCCGGCAGCCGCATCAAGGTGGTAAGCTTCGGCAAGGAACGCCCGCTGGAAATCTGCTCGGACGAGGTCTGCTATTCCAAGAACCGCCGCGCGGTGACGGTTCTGGCAGGCGGGTTGACGGGGTAACGCCATGAAATCTTTGCGCATTGCGCTTTTGGCCTCTGTACTGCTGCTGCCGCTGCCGCTGGCGGCGCAGAATCAGCAGACCCTCGCTGATATCCGTCAGGAGCTGACTGTATTGCACGTCGAGATCCAGCGATTGAAGCGGGAGTTGTCGACCACCGGCGCGCCCTCGGCGGATCTATCCGGCAATACCGTTCTGGACCGGGTCGGCGCGATTGAAAGCGAGCTGCAGCGGCTGACCCTGCAAACCGAGGAGATGAACCACCGGATCGACCGGATTGTCAGCGATGGCACCAACCGGATCGGTGATCTTGAATTCCGGCTGGTCGAGCTGGAAGGCGGCGACATCGGCGCCCTGGGCGAGACAACCACGCTGGGCGGCGGTGAGCTGCCGGTTGCAGGCGCCGGCGCCATTGAGACAGAGGGCGCGGGCGGCCCGGCAGCAGGAGAGCTGGCAATCGGCGAGCAGGCGGACTTTGACGCTGCTGAAAAATTGCTGTCCGAGGGGCTTTACCAGGATGCGGCGGAGAAATTCGCGGCCTTCAATCAGGTCTATCCGGGCAGCCCGTTGGCGCCGGCCGCCGAATTCAGCCGCGGCAAGGCGCTGGACGGGCTGGGCGACACCCGCGAGGCCGCGCGGGCCTATCTGGCGGCGTTTTCCGGCAATTCCGCCGGGCCGGTGGCCCCCAAGGCACTGTTTGAGCTGGGCTCGGCACTGGGCCGCCTTGGCCAGACCGATCAGGCCTGCGTGACGCTGACCGAGGTCGGCGTGCGCTTTCCGGGTGCGGCAGAAGAGGCCGAGGCCGCGGCGGAAATGGCCAAGCTGGGCTGTTCTTGACGGGCGTGCGGCGCGATATCCTGCCCCTGGTGCAGAGCCAGTTTCGCTCCGCCCTTCCTGACCGGCTGGGAATCGCTGTTTCGGGCGGCGGTGATTCGATGGCGCTGCTGCATCTGCTGCACGACTGTTTCGCCGGCGGCGAGGTCACGTTGTTTGCAGCCACTGTGGATCACGGGCTGCGTCCGGAAGCGGCGGCAGAGGCAGAGGTTGCAGGGGCGGCGGCAGCCCGGCTTGGCATCAGCCATGCGGTGCTGCGCTGGGAAGACGGGCCGCAAGAGGGCAATCTGCAGAATCAGGCCCGCGAGGCGCGCTATGATCTGCTGACCGGCTGGGCACGGCGCCACGGCATCCCGGTGCTGGCACTGGGCCACACTGCCGATGATCAGGCCGAAACGGTGCTGATGCGGATGGCGCGTGCCTCGGGTGTGACCGGGCTGTCGGGCATGGCAGAGCGGCGCACGCACAACGGCGTGACGCTGCTGCGGCCGCTGCTGGATGTAACCCGCTGCGAATTGCGGGACTATCTGGAAGGCCGTGGCATTGCATGGTCAGAAGACCCGAGCAACGAGGATACCAGATTCGAACGGGTCCGGGTGCGCCGGGCGCTGCAGGAACTGGCGCCGCTGGGCTTGACCCCTGCGGTTTTTGCCAAGATTGCCCGCAACATGGCCAAAGCCCGTGAAGCGCTGGACTGGTACGTGTTCCTTGCCGCCCGCGACCTGGCGCATGTTCAGGCGGGGGCCGTTGTCCTGTGCCAGCGCAAATTCCGCACTTTGCCCAGTGAAATCAGCCACCGGCTGCTGGTGCGCTCCATTCAGTGGATTTCCGGCACTGCCTACCCGCCGCGCCGTGTGCCGATGGAAAAAGCCGTTCTGGCGGCGCGCAACGGCGGATCGGCCACATTGGCGGGCTGCCGTCTGGTCACCACCAGCAAACAAATATGGATCTGCCGCGAATACAATTCCGTGCGCGGCGAGGCCTCTCTGCCGGGGCAGGCCTGGGACGGCAGGTGGAAGGTTTATGGCGGCGACGCAAAGGGTTGCGAGATTCGCGCGCTAGGCCAAAAGGGTCTGCAACTATGCCCGGACTGGCGTGCTGCAGGGATGCCGGGCGCCGTGCTGCAGGCCACTCCGGCAGTGTGGCGGGGCGGGGAATTGGCGGCTGCACCAGCGGCTGGATTTGCCAATGGCTGGTCGGCGGAAACCGCCGGAACCGAAGAAGAGTTCTTTGCATCCCTTTTATCGCATTGAACCTGCTCGAATGATCCTTATTTTAAGCACAACGCAGGCGGCCCGTGTGGCGCGCCTATCTGATAGGGAGAACTTTCCTTGGGCAACGCTCGCAATATCGCCTTCTGGGTTGTTCTGTTTCTGCTGATTCTGGCGCTGTTCAATTTGTTCAGCGGTTCCGGCAGCACGATGCAGAGCCGTGAACGCACTTTCTCGGACTTCGTCAGCTCGGTTGAGACCGGCAAGGTCAGCACCGTCACTCTGGACGGGGAACAGGTGCGCTACACCACGACCGATGGGCAGAACTATGTCACCATCAAACCGGCCGATGCCGAAGTCACAGCACTTCTGATCGACAAGAACATTCCAGTGCGCGCCGAAAAACAGCAGCAGTCGGGCTTTCAGTCCTTCCTGATCACGCTGCTCCCTTTCATTCTGCTGATCGGCGTCTGGATCTATTTCATGAACCGGATGCAGGGCGGCGGCAAAGGCGGTGCCATGGGATTCGGCAAGTCCAAGGCCAAGATGCTGACCGAAAAGCATGGCCGGGTGACCTTTGACGATGTGGCCGGCATTGATGAGGCCAAGGAAGAACTGGAAGAGATCGTCGAATTCCTGCGCAACCCGCAGAAATTTTCGCGCCTGGGCGGCAAGATTCCCAAGGGTGCGCTGCTGGTCGGCCCTCCGGGCACCGGCAAGACGCTGCTGGCGCGCGCGATTGCTGGCGAGGCCGGCGTGCCGTTCTTCACCATCTCTGGCTCCGACTTTGTGGAAATGTTCGTTGGTGTCGGCGCGTCCCGTGTGCGCGACATGTTCGAGCAGGCGAAGAAAAACGCCCCCTGCATCGTCTTCATCGACGAGATCGACGCCGTGGGCCGCCATCGTGGCGCCGGTTATGGCGGCGGCAATGATGAGCGTGAGCAGACGCTCAACCAGCTGCTGGTTGAGATGGATGGTTTTGAGGCCAATGAGGGCGTGATCATCCTGGCCGCGACCAACCGTAAGGACGTTCTGGACCCCGCACTTCTGCGACCGGGCCGATTTGACCGCAACGTCACCGTTGGCAACCCGGATATTAAGGGCCGCGAAAAGATCCTGGGCGTGCATGCCCGCAAGACGCCGCTGGGGCCGGATGTGGATCTGCGCATCATCGCCCGCGGCACGCCTGGTTTCTCGGGTGCGGATCTGGCCAACCTAGTGAATGAGGCGGCACTGATGGCGGCCCGCGTCGGACGCCGCTTTGTCACCATGGAAGATTTCGAATCGGCCAAGGACAAGGTGATGATGGGGGCCGAGCGCCGCTCGATGGTGCTGACCCAGGATCAGAAGGAAAAGACCGCCTATCACGAAGCCGGGCATGCGGTTGTCGGCCATATACTGCCGGAATGCGATCCGGTTTATAAGGCGACAATCATTCCGCGCGGCGGCGCGCTGGGGATGGTGGTGTCCTTGCCTGAAATGGACCGGCTGAACTGGCACCGTGATGAATGCCAGCAGAAGCTGGCCATGACGATGGCAGGCAAAGCGGCTGAAGTGATCAAATACGGCGAGGACCATGTGTCCAACGGCCCGGCCGGCGACATCCAGCAGGCCAGCCAATTGGCCCGCGCCATGGTGATGCGCTGGGGCATGTCCGACAAAGTCGGCAATATCGACTATGCCGAAGCGCATGAGGGCTATTCGGGCAACACTGCCGGCTTCTCGGTCTCCGCAAATACCAAGGAGATGATCGAGGAAGAGGTAAAGAGCTTCATCCAAGCCGGCTATGACCGCGCGTTCCAGATCCTGACCGACCATCATGATGAGTGGGAACGCCTGGCGCAGGGCCTGTTGGAGTACGAGACGCTGACCGGTGAAGAGATCAAGCGCGTCATGAATGGCGAGCCGCCGCAAGCCGGTGATGACGAAGATGGCGGCGAGGATGAGGGTAATGCCTCGGTCACCGCAATCCCCAAGGCCAAGCCGAAAAAATCCCCGCCGGAAGGCGGCATGGAGCCTGAGCCGACAGCGTGAGGATCCTAACCTGAAAATGAAACGTCTCGGAAACCAGCTGCGGTTTCCGGGACGTTTGTTTTTGGGACGGGTGGCGGGGGCCGCGGGGGGGGGGGGGGGGTGGTGCTC
>NZ_JAKFZM010000026.1:0-74965 GCF_021654205.1 Leisingera sp. MMG026
CACCGTCTTGCTGCACCGCATGTGGACAGACTGCGCTGAATTCCGTCGGGAACCGGTGGAGGGCACGGCATGATCTAATCGTCCAATACTTGACACAAACACCCAATAAAAGAAGCGGCCTTTACCCAAACCGCGGTGAACACTGTGGGCCTCAACACGGGCCGCGCTGCCGGGGCACTCTTTGAGCAGAGCAGGCTTTCACCTTCCCGTGAGTTACCCCGGATCTGCGTCCCATTAACTCAATTCTCATCAAATTCCCCGAAATTGCCCTGTATGACATTTTCCTAACCAGCAGGATTCCCCGTGACCGATTGGACCTCCGGCTATGTGGCCGGCATCGACTATACCCATGATTTCCACAGCCAGCTGACGCCCGCCTTGCTGGGCTTTGGCGCGATGAGCCAGGGCCACCGGCACGCTCTGGACGGCGACGGCATCACCTATTGCGAACTCGGCTGCGGCCAGGGATTTTCCGCTAATCTGCTGGCGGCGGCCAATCCGCATATTGAATTCCACGCGATGGACTTCAGCCCGTCGCATATCGCCGGCGCCAGAGAGCTGGCGCAGGAAGCGGTTCTGGACAACATGCATTTCCACGAACGCTCCTTTGAGGATTTCGACACCGCGCCGGGCCTGCCCGAGGTGTTTGACATCATCGCCCTGCACGGTGTCTTCAGCTGGGTCTCCGCGGAGAACCGCCAGCATATCACTCGGTTCATTTCGCAGTGGCTGCGGCCGGGCGGCCTGGTCTATGTCAGCTATAATGCCCAGCCCGGCTGGGCTGCGGCCATGCCGCTGCGCCGCCTTCTTGCCGGCCGGGCAGAGCAGGGCAGCGGGCCGCTGGCAGACCGGATCGGCGATGCAATGGCCTTTGCGCATCAGCTGGATGCAGCGGGTGCGGCGTATTTCGGCAAGAACCCGGCAGCGGCCAAACGTCTGGATCATATGAAATCGATGCCGGCCAACTATCTGGCGCATGAGTATTTCAACAAGGACTGGACCCCGTTTTATTTCGAGGATCTGGCAGGCGAACTGGCCGGGGCCAAGCTGGATTTTGCAGGCTCCGTGCATCCGCTGGACAATCTGGACTGCATCCGCTTCACGCCGCAGCAGCAGGCCCTGCTGAACAGCGAGGGGGACCCCGGCCGCCGCGAAGGCCTTCGCGATGTCCTGCTGAACGAGCATTTCCGCACCGATATTTTTGTGAAGGGCAAGCTGTCCCATACCCCGCGCGGCGAAATCGGCGCCTGGTTTGCGACCCCTTTTGCTCTGACCCGTCCCTATAGCGGCGGAACCTTGAAATTCCACCACCGGGGCAGGGAGGTGCCTCTGGAGCAGGAGCAGTACGCGCCTGTGCTGAAAGCTCTGGCCGAGGGGCCAGCAACAGTGCGCAGCCTGCTGGATCACGGGGTGTTCGGCGCCATGGACTGGGGCAGCATCGCCCGGATGCTGACGACACTTGCCGGCACCGGCTGCATCACCCCCTGTCTGCCGCAGGAGGGGCTGGCACAACGGGCTGCTGCTTGCCGTGCCTTCAATCTGGCGGTCTGCAAACGGGCCGAGGACAGCGATACCCTGCGCTTCCTGGCCTCGCCTGTCACCGGCGGCGGGGTGGAGGCGGACCGGTTCGAACAGCTGTTCCTGCTGGCCCGCAGAGAAGGCCATGAGACACCCGCTGGCTGGGCAGCCCTTGCCTGGCGCATCCTGGCGCCGCAGGGGCAGCGGCTGCAGCACGAGGGCCGGGTGCTGGAAACCGAGGAGGAGAACCTCGCCCTTCTAGGAGCCAGGGCAGGCAATTTCGCGGCCCGCCGCCTGCCGCTGTTCGAAAGCCTGGGCGTGACGCTGGAGGACGCCGGGCAGGACACCGGGACGGGCTCCGGGAAGGACCAGACGGGGGCCTTGGCACAGGGCACTGCGGCGTGATCCCGCCGCATTCGGCGGGGCGGGCGGCCGGGACGCGCCGGCAGCTTGGAAAACCGCTCTCATGTGCCGCCGCATTAGCAATTTGAAAAGCTGTGCCGCTTAAACAGAAAGCGGCCCCTTACCCTCACTGACAGGAACTCACACGTGTCCTTTGAAGACCGCACGCTGACCGCTCCATCCAGGGGCAGAGAAGCTCCCTTTGCCCTGGACGAAGTGTTCTTTTCCCGCACCGACTCCCGCGGTGTGATCCAGGCCGGCAATGCTGTGTTCAGCCGTGTCGCAAAATACGCGATGGAAGACCTGCTGGGGGCACCGCACAAGGTGATCCGCCACCCGGACATGCCGCGCGCGGTGTTCCAGCTGTTCTGGGATACGATCAAGGGCGGCGGCACCGTAGGCGCCTATGTCAAGAACCGGGCCAGCGATGGCAGCTACTACTGGGTTTTTGCAGTCGTCACGCCCTGCGACGGCGGTTATCTTTCGGCGCGGATCAAACCGACCAGCCCGCTGCGCAAGACGGTCGAGCAGGAATACGCCCTGCTGCGCCAGGCCGAACGCGACGAAGGGCTAGACCCCGAAGCCAGCGCTGCGTTGCTGCTGACACGTCTGCAAGGGCTTGGCTTTGCCACCTACAACGATTTTGCCGGCCACGCCCTGGCAGAAGAGCTGATGGCACGTGATGCAGGCATGAAACGCCCCGCGGATGCCCGTCTGGCGGAACGCCGGGCGATGCATTCCGCAGCCGGGGATTTGGTGCAGGAGACCGAGGCGCTGGTGCAGGAATTCGAATCCATGCGCACCATCCCGCATAACCTGCGCGTCATCGCCTCGCGGATCGAACCGGCGGGCGGGCCGGTCACCGTTCTGTCCGAAAACTACAACGCCATGTCGCGCGATATGTCCAATTGGTTCGAGGCCCATGTCTGGGGCAAGAACAGCAATTTCCGCGCCATCAAGGGCACCGTGACAGCAGCCATTTTTGTCGAAGGGCTGGCCCGCATCCTCACTGAATGCGGCCATCAGCTTAATCAGGAAGACGGCGCAGCGGCCATTGATATCAATCGCGAACAGGCGATCCTGACGCAGTTGACCGAGGATCAGTTCACCAAGGCCAGGGCCAGCCTGCAGGACGTCCGGTTCGAGGCCGGCCGCATCCTCAAGGCCTGCCTGACCCTGCACCGCCACTTCATGGCGCTGACCACAACCCGGGTGCTGTGCAAGATCGAATGCGCCCGGCTGGGGAGTACCGGGGAATCGCTGAATTCGATCATTGATGAGCTGGGCCAGTTCCAGGACCGGATTTCCGTCCGTCTGGAAAAGATCACGGAACTCAGCAAAGCACTTGCATCCGAAGGAAAGTAACCCGTGTTCCGGCCTATTCCTTTGCCGCCGTCTCGGTCCAGCTTTTGCGGAAAGACGCAGGCGACTGGCCATAGCGTTTCTTGAAACGGATCGACAGCTGCGTGGCACTGCTGAAACCGGTGGCGGCGGAAATCTCTGCCACCGTCATATTGGTCTCGTTCAGCAGGGCCAACGCCCGGCCCACCCGCAGTTCAATGTAAAACTGCACCGGCGAGGTGCCGACATAGCGCTGGAACAGCCGTTCCAGCTGGCGCCGCGAGATCTGCGCACGGTCTGCCAGCACGCCGATTTCCACCGGCTCCTCGATGGTGTCATGCATGAACTGCATGGCGTTGATCAGATGCTGATTGCGGCTGCTCAGCGCAACGGAATAGGCTGATTTCTGCAGCGCTTCTCGGTTGTTGGAGCGGAAGTGGATGCACATGTCGGACACGATGACCGCCAGATCCTTGCCATGGTCGGTCTCGATCATCTCCAGCATCATGTCGGTGGCCGCATTGCCGCCGCCGCAGGTCATCAGCCCGTTGTCGATCTCATATAGGTTGGCACTGGGCTCCAACCCCGGAAAACATTCGGAAAACGAGGGCTGGTTCTCCCAATGCAGGGTAAAACGCTGCCCCTGCAGAATGCCGGTCTGGGCCAGCGCAAAGGCACCTGTGCAGATGCCGCCGAACCGGCCGCCATGGGCATTCTGGCGCCGGATCCAGGCGAGGGTGCGGGGACTGGCGCTGGCCGAGGGTTCAATGCCGGAACAGACAAAGGCAAAGCTGCCGCGGGGCAGATCCTCCAGCGGCAGGTCGGTATTGATTTCGATTCCGTTCGAGCACGGCACCGGCGCGCCGTCCTCGCTCATCAGGAACCAGCGGTACAGCTCCTTGCCGGTGACCTGATTGGCAACCCGCAAGGGTTCCACCGCCGCGCTGAAGGCCAGCATGGTCAGCTTCGGCAGAAGCACAAAATAGATGTCTTTGGGCGGCCCGTCGTAATCAACCCGGAAACTGGCCGCACCCTTGGGGACAAAGCTGCGGAGATTCATGTTCTTACCCTAACAGATGGGATGTTTACTGCAAAATGCGCGCCGCAAGCCTTCGCCCGCGGCGCGCTGTTTTCTCAGGCTGTCAGCTTGGCCACCGGCTCGCCGCTGTCTTCCCAGGCGGCGATTTCGTCTTCGCTGGCCTTGGGCGAGAACAGCCCGGTCATCGCATAGAAGATGCCAATGAGCGGCGACAGCCAGCAGGCAAAGGCCAGCGGGATGTACAGCAGGTTCTCGAAATTGCCATCCGATATTCCCAGCGCCAGCGCCGAGATCACAAAGGCACCGCCCGCATTCCAGGGGATCAGCGGCGAGACCAGCGTGCCGCCTTCCTCAATCGCGCGCGACAGGTTCAGCGGCGAATACTTCATGCCGCGATAGACAGGCGCATACATCCGGCCGGGCAGGGCGATGGAAAGATAGGGATCGCCCGCCACGGTATTGGTCGCAATCGAGGTCAGGATCGCCGAGGTCTGGATGCCGGCAAAGCTCTTCACCCGCGCAATGATCACCTCGATGATCGCCTGCAAACACCCGGTCCGTTCCAGTGCGCCGCCGAACCCCAGCGCCAGCAGCACCAGCGAAATCGTCCACATCATCGACTGGATGCCGCCGCGGTTCAGCAGCGGGTCAATCTCCGGCACGCCGGTTTCAATCGCATAGCCGCTGTTGGCAAAGGTGAAGGTCTCATGCAGGCCCGCACCCTGGCACAGCATCGCCATGATACCGCCGACGACAGCACCGGCAAACAGCGACGGGATCGGCGGCTGTTTCTTTACCGCCAGCGCGATGACCAGCAGCGCGGGCAGCAGCATCAGCGGCGAAATCCAGAACGCGCCATCCAGCGCCTCGGTGATCGCGTCGATCCGCTCAAACGACACCTGCGAGGTATCGATCAGGGTGAAACCCACAACCAGATAGATCACCAGCGCGATCAGCATCGACGGCACGGTCGTCGGCAGCATGTTGCGGATGTGGTCGAACAGGTTGGTGCCGGTCACCGCAGGGGCCAGGTTGGTGGTGTCTGACAGGGGCGAGATCTTGTCGCCGAAAAACGCGCCGGAAACCACGGCGCCTGCGGTCCAGTACATCGGAATGCCAAAGCCCGCGCCGATCCCCATCAGTGCCAGGCCGACAGTGCCCACAGTGCCCCAGGAGGTGCCCAGCGACACCGACACGATGGAACACAACACCATGCCCGCGGCCAGGAACAACTCGGGCGACAGGATTTTCAACCCGTAATAGATCAGCGTCGGCACGGTGCCGCTGGCAATCCAGATGCCGACAATCATGCCGACAGTGATCAGGATCGACACCGATGGCAGCGAGATGTTGATGACGTGAAACACGCCTTCCTCGATGTTGTCCCACTTGTGGCCCAGCTTCAGCCCCACCAGCGCAGTGATGGCGATGCCGATCGCCAGCGGAATATGCGGGGTGAAATCCCCGAAATAAAACAGCTGAACGCCCAGAACAGCCAGCGTCAGAACGATGGGCAAAAGCGCCATCGCCAGGCCAGGCTTTACGATATTCGGATCATTTGGTGACACGGGTATTTCCTCCCTAGGGTCAAATCGCCTGTCAAAGGCGGATGCGGATACACACCAGAAATCGGCCCCCGGGACTCGTCCCAGCCGCGCCGGAATGCACAGCGTTTGCGACAATCGGGGAAATATCCCTGATCGGGGAAAGATTGGGTGTTCGAGGGATTTCTCCCCGCTCGTGAAGGCCGCGCACGCCTGCCAGGCCATTGGAAATGGCAGCTTGCCAAGCCAGCGCTGCCTTGCCTAAAGGCAACAGCCGCCGGGTCTTTATGGCTGGTTTCTGGATAATCCTGCTGTATGGCTTAATCTCAAAGCTGACTAACCGCTTGGGAACCGGAATGAAAAGACTGCGCAACCCCCGCACAGGGGTCGATCAGGGGGATATCGAAGTCTTTTCGGATTTCGAGGACAACGGTGAGATGTGGACCGGCTCCGGCCCGCGCGAGCGGCGCCAGGCGGTCAGCTTCAGCGCGGCATTTGCCAGCCCGCCATCGGTGCAAGTGTCGGTGTCTCTTTGGGATATGGATACCTCTGCCGCGATCCGGGCCGAACTGGTGGCGGAAAACATCACCTGCGAAGGGTTCGAGATCGTCTTCCGCACCTGGGCCGACAGCCGCGCCGCCCGCCTGCGTGCGGGCTGGCTGGCCATCGGCGAGCTGCCACATGCCGACGATTGGGATGTTGATTAAGCCGCAGCGCTAGACCTTGGCAGTCAAGGTCCCGGCACGCAGCAGCTTTTGAAATTTGGGGCATTCCAGATGGCTGGGCGCCGGGCAGTCCGCCACATGCCGCAGCGCGTCCTTCAGCGTGGTCAGTTCCCGGATCTGCGCCTCCAGCGCATCGGCGCGGGCGTGCAATTGGCTGCGCGGCAGATCCGGCTGGCCGTCCTTGCCGAACATGCCGGCAATCTCCTGCAGCGAAAACCCGGCCGCCTTGCCCAGCGTGATCAGCGACAGCTGCAGCAAAACCCCCCGCCCGAACTGCCGCCGCAGCCCCTTGCGCCCGGCTGAGGTGATCAGCCCGATTTCTTCGTAATACCGCAGGGCCGAGGCGGCGACGCCCGAGCGGTCGGCGACGTCGCCAATATCCAGAAGTTTCATTCTTGACCTCAAGTTGACTTGAATTGGCAGGCTGCCAGTCCGGAACAGTTGGAACAAGGAAATTCCCGGATGAACACGGAAAAAACACCCCTCTGGCAGGAGCCAAGGGCCATCGCGCTGTTGATGGCCGCCAGTCTCACAGTGATGGCAAATGCAACCATCAGCCCGGCGCTGGCCGGGCTGGAACAGGAATTCTCAGGCGTGCCCGATGGAGGTTTTCTGGTACGGCTGCTGGTCACCGCGCCGTCGCTGGGGGTGATGCTTACCGCGCCGCTGGCAGGCTGGCTGACAGACCGCGCCGGGCGGCGCGGCGTGCTGCTTGCGGGGGTCTGGCTGTTCATGCTGTGCGGCACGGCCGGTTTCTACCTGCCGGATTTGCATCTGATGCTTGTCAGCCGCTTTGGCCTGGGGATCGCTGTGGCGCTGATCATGACCGCGCAAACCGCCCTGATCGGCGACTATTTCACCGGCGCGCGGCGACAGGCGCTGACCGGGCTGCAAATTTCGGCGCGCAATTTCGGCGGGCTGGTCTTTATCGGAATGGCCGGGCTGGCCGCCACCCTGTCACCGCGGCTGCCGTTTCTGATCTACGGGCTGGCAGTCCTGTGCCTGTACGCCGTCTGGCGCCATGCGCCAGAACCGGCCCGGCCCCAAGCGGGGCAAGCCCAAGCTGAGGGGGCAGGGCACCCGGCCTGGCTGATGCTGGTAATCGCAGTCTCAGCCTTGCAGATGCTGACCAACGGGCTGTTCTTCATGATGCCGACCCAGCTGCCGTTCTTCTTTGCGTCCCAGGGCCTCAACAGTGCGCTGATGACCGGGGCGGGGCTGGGGCTGCTGTCGCTTTGCGGCGGGATCACTGCGCTGCTGTATGCGCGCTTCAGGGGCGCGCTGCCGCATGCTGCCATTTTTGCCTTGGGCTACGGCGCGCTGGCGCTTGGCTTTGCGGTTCTGGCGCAAGAGGGCAGTGCGGCGGTGTCGCTTGCGGGCGCCATGGCGGTTGGCATTGGCTATGCCACGGTCTCGCCCGGCTTTGTCGCCATCACGCTCGCGCTGGCCCCGTCCGGGCGGCGCGGTACGGCGGGTGCAATCCTGACCGCATCGGTGTTCTGCGGCCAGTTTCTGTCGCCCTTTGCCAGCACGCCTGCCATCAGCATATGGGGCTATGGCGGGGCCTTCGGCGCCGCCGCGGCAGGTCTGGCGCTGATGGCTTGCATGGCGCTGGTGACGGCTCTGCACACAGCGCGCCGCCGCCGTGCCGCCCTGTAAAAAGGCAAAAGCCCCGCCGGGTGGCGGGGCTTTTCAACTTGCGGAAAACAGCGGGTTCAGCTGCCGTTTGAGGTCAGGCTCTCGTAGATCGGCACCAGGGTCTTGTCCTCGAACAGCGACGAAACCGATGTGCCGTGCCAGATGTTCAGGATCGCCTGGGTGAACAGGGGCGCGGTCGGCAGGATGCGGATATTGGGTGCGGCGGCGACGGCCTCGGTCGGCTGGATCGAGTCAGTCAGCACCAGCGACTTCATCACCGAATTGGTGACGCGCTCCACCGCCGGGCCGCTCATCACGCCGTGGGTGATATAGGCGTGGACTTCCTTGGCGCCGTTGTCCAGCAGCACCTGGGCTGCCTTGCACAGCGTGCCGGCGGTGTCGCACATGTCGTCGATGATCAGGCAGATCTTGTCTTTCACATCGCCGATCACGGTCATTTCGGCCACTTCACCGGCCTTCTCGCGGCGCTTGTCAACGATCGACAGCGGTGCATTGATGCGCTTGGCCAGCTCCCGTGCACGGGCCACACCGCCCACATCCGGAGACACCACCATCAGCTCGTCCATGTTGTCCTTGAACTGGTTCTTCACATCCAGCGCAAAGATCGGCGAGGCATAAAGGTTGTCCACCGGGATATCAAAGAAGCCCTGGATCTGCGCGGCGTGCAGGTCCATGGTCAGAACCCGCTCGATGCCGGCGCCGGTCAGCATATTCGCCACCAGCTTAGCCGAGATCGGCGTGCGTGCTTTGGTGCGGCGGTCCTGGCGGGCGTAGCCGAAATAGGGGATCACTGCAGTAATCCGCTGGGCCGATGACCGGCGCAGCGCATCAGAAATGATCAACAGCTCCATCAGGTTGTCATTGGCCGGGTTTGAGGTCGGCTGGATGATGAACATGTCCTCGCCGCGGACGTTCTCATAGACTTCGACGAAAATCTCGCCGTCATTGAACCGCTCGACGCGGGCGTCCACCAGCTCCTGGTCGACACCGCGGTGCATGCTCATCCGGCGGGTGATGGCTTGGGCAAGAGGGAGGTTGGCGTTCCCAGCGATAAGCTTGGGTTCGTTCAAAGTCGGCATTGGCTGATATCCCCAGGCAGCAATGGCAATGTGTCAGATTCGTGATATTGAACCCCGCTTATCATGCACTTACCCTCGCGCAAAGTTCTAAGCGGGAGATACAGCCTATGGCAGCGTTCGATTTCTACTTCTCAACCTTGTCGCCCTTTGCCTATCTGGCCGGCACAAGGCCGTGGGAGATTGCCGCGCGCCACGGCGCCGAGGTGATTTGCAAGCCATTGGACATCCTGGCGCTGTTTGCCCGCACCGGCGGCACACCTCCGGGCGAGCGCCATCCCGCACGCCAGGAATACCGCCTGGTTGAGCTGGAGCGGCAGGCGGCCAGGCTGGGCATGCCCGTCAATCTGAAACCGGCGTTTTGGCCGGTCAATGCCGCGCCGTCCTCATACGCCATTACCGCCGCGCAAACCGCAGGCGGCGGCGATATGGGGCAACTGGTGCATTCGATCCTGCGCGCCTGCTGGGCCGAGGAGAAGAACATCGCCGAGGATACGGTGATCCGCGACTGCCTCCAAGGCGCCGGCTTCGACCCGGCGCTGGCTGACAGCGGTCTTCTGGCCGGCGCTGAGACCTATGCGCAGAACCTCGAGGACGCAGTCAATGCCGGTGTGTTCGGGGTGCCGTTCTGGGTGACCGCAGACGGGGCAAAGTTCTGGGGACAGGACCGGCTGGAAGACCTGGACGCGCATCTGGCGGGGCAGGCCGCGTGACAATCCGCGTGACAGGCGGCCAGCCGCACCGCGCGGCGGCCCGGCCCGAGGGGATCTTTTCGCGCAGCTTCGGCCAGGGCCCGCGCAATGTGCTGGCGGTGCATTGCTCGCTGGCCCATTCCGGCGCCTGGCGCCGTCTGGCCGGGGAGATGGCCGGGGACATCACCCTTACCGCTTTCGATATGCTCAGCCATGGGCGCAGCCCGGATTGGGACGGCACCGGCAACTATCAGTTGCTGAACGTTGACGCAGGCCTTGCCTTGCTGAGCGAACCGGCGGATCTGATCGGGCACTCCTTCGGCGCCACCGTGGCCCTGCGCATGGCAATGGCCCGGCCGCATCTGGTGCGCAGCCTGACGCTGATCGAACCGGTGCTGTTTGCCGTGGCCAAATCCGACGCCCCGGCGGCATTCGCCACCCTCGAAGCCGCCAGCCGGCCAATCGATGCGGCCTGGGCAGCCGGGGATCTTGCATTGATGGCGCGGCTGTTCAATCGGATGTGGGGGCCGGGAGAGCCAAAGTGGGCCGACCTGCCCCAACAGGCCCGTGCTGCAATGATACGCGCAATCCCTGTGGTGCCGGCCTGCCACCCGACGCTTTTTGACGATGAAAACGGCACCCTTGCCCCCGGCGCTATGGATCCTGTTGCCATGCCTGTGCTGCTGCTTCACGGCAGTGAAAGCCCGGGCGTGATCGGGGAAATTGTCCGGGGGTTCAGCCGCCGGCTGGCCAATGCCCGTGCCGGATCCGTGCCGGGCGCGGGCCATATGCTGCCGGTCACGCACCCGCAGCAAACGGTGCAACTGCTGCGGCAGTTCTGGCAGGCCCGCAACTGACAGGCCCCGGACCCGCGACCGGCCCGCTCTTGACCTGCGGCAGGCCTTGTGCGGTCCAGTTGCGTTTCGCTTGCGCCGCCGGTCTGATGCGCCGCCGGGAGGTCAGATTTCCGTCACTGTTGTCACCACCTCGCGGAAAAAATCCATCTTCCCGTTTTCCTGATGGGTGGTGATAAAAGTGACGCTCTCTGCCATTGCTGCACTCCGGGCATAGAAGAACCGCTGCTCGAACCGGGTCAGAAACCAGCCATTGCCAAGGTCCTGCGTGTCCGCCGCAAGGATCTGCGTGCCCTTCGTAAACACTTCCTGGCCCAGCCGGGTCAGCACCTGGGCAAAACCTTCGATATCCGTGGCGCTTTGCCAGGCGATATCGGCGTCATCCTTGTAGTGATCAATGCGGAAATCGATATCCGCAGCAATCAGCCCCATGATCGCCGGATCCCCGGCTTCGAAATGTTTCAGTACCTGGGCGATGACGGGGCCCGTGGTCCCGGCCTCTTGCGTAATGCCCGCGTCCTTCATGGTGTTGTCCTTCTGTGCTGCTGTTTTCGCAGACAGCTAGCCACGCAGAAGGATCAAAGTTAATTGCTTTGATGCCTATTGATGGCATAGTCTTTGACTATGATAGATCTTGCCCCGCTACGCTATTTTCAATCCGCCTATGACACCGGCACCTTCAGCGCCTCGGCCCGGATGAACGGGGTGAGCCAGCCGTCGGTCTCGGCGGCGGTCTCAAAACTTGAAGACCACTATGGCGGCGCCCTGTTCCTGCGCCGCCGTGACGGGCTTGCGCCAACTGCGCTGGGGCACGAGCTGTACCGCCAGTCGGGCGCCGTGCTGGCGCAGCTCAACCTGCTGGAGCAGCGGCTGACCGGGCGGGCACCGCAGGCGGTCCGGGTGCATTGCCAGCCGGACATCCTGGTGGCTTCCTTCCAGGCGGCGCTGTCCGGCCTGCGGCGGGACAATGCGGCGCTGACGTTCCAGTTCACCAACAGCCGCGAGGATGCGGATATTCTGTTCTGCTCCGATGGCTGCGTGCCGCGGGGCTGCGCCTTTCAGGTGTTATGGCAGGAAACCTATGGCGCCGCATTGCCCCGCGATCACCCCCTGGCCGCGCAGGCGGCGCTGACCCTGGCCGATCTGGCAGGCGAGCCGCTGATCGCACGGCCCTATTGCCCCGGAGCGGATCAATTGCTGCTGCAGGTGCAGGCGCTTTCCGCCATCGTCGCCGAAGCTGCACATGACGCCCAGCTGCTGGATCTGGTGGCCGCGGGGCTGGGCGTGGCGCTGGTGCCGCTCGGCCATGCCCGCGCGCAACAGGGGATCACGGTGCGGCCGCTCAGCACGGACACCCCCGTGCAGCGCCAGGTCGGGGTGGCCCATCGCAAGACCCAGTTTGCGGCCGCCATCGCCAAAAGCCTATGCGCCTCCTGGCAGGATCCGGCCCCATAACAAAGCCCGTTGCACTGCCGCCCTTTACAGCAGGTTGAGGAACGCGCTGATCTGCTCTTCGGTTAAGGACCAGTCGCAAACAAACCGGGCGGTGACCAGCTCATTCTCCGGCCCCTGCAGCAGCCCGTCCCACAGATGGTAAATCGCGCCCGCCGCAAACAGCCGCTGATGGGTGCTGCGGGGCAGGGCGGCAAAGATCATGTTGGCCTGGGCAGGATGGGTGAACCGGGCGCCCGCGGCCTGCAGCCCTTCGGCCAGCATCGCGCAATTTGAGTTGGCTGTGCGGGCGTTGTCCAGCCACAGGTCATTGGTCAGATAGGCCAGCATCTGCGCCGACAGATAGCGGTGCTTGGAAAACAGATGCGCGCCGCGTTTGCGGCGGTACTCGAACTCCTGCGCGTGGCCGGGATCAAAGAAGATCACCGCTTCCACTCCCAGGCAGCCGTTTTTGGTGCCGCCAAAGGACAGCGCAGTGACCCCTGCCTTCCAGGTCATCTCGGCAGGCGTGCAGCCCAGCGGGATCAGCGCATTGGTGAACCGGGCGCCGTCCATATGCACCGGCAGCGCGTATTCGCGGGCCACCGCACCCAGTGCTTCAATTTCCGCAACTGAATAGACCGTGCCGAATTCAGTGACCTGCGACAGCGACACCGGTCCCCGCTGCGGCCCGTGGACACCACGGACTTCCTCGCCCTCAATCGCGGCACGTAAAGTTTCCGGTGTCATCTTGTCCGCATCCGTCACCGGCGTCAGCTTGGCGCCGCCGGTATAGAATTCCGGTCCGTTGCACTCATCCTGCAGGATATGCGCCGGGCGGGTGCAGAACACGGTCTGCCAGGGCTGCGCCAGGGTCGACAGCGCCAGCACGTTGGCTGCCGTGCCGGTGGCGACCAGATACACCGATGCCTCCGGCGCCTCGAAAACCGCGCGGATCTTTGCTGTCACTTCGGCCATTTCCGCATCCGCGCCATAACCCATGGCATAGCCCTGGTTGGCCTTGGCCAGGGCATCCAGGATCTGCTGCGGCGCCGGGCCGGAATTGTCAGAGGCAAAGTGCATAAGCGGGATCCTTCTTTCTGCGGTGCAGGCCGTGCAATTCCTGCCCGGCCTGCGGGGCACCCCAGGCTGCCGTCAGCCCAGCGGCTCTTCGATGATGTGGTCTTCCCATTCTTCTTCGGAAATTTCGAACTCGGATACCGTCCAGCCGCGCACCGAAACGCCGGCCTCATGCACGCTGCCGGGGGTGCCGGTCAGCAGCGGGTGCCATTCCGGCAAAGGCTTGCCCTGCCACAACAGCCGGTAGGCGCAGGTTTCCGGCATCCAATAGGCGTGGGTATCCAGGTTTTCCGGCTTCAGCACGATGCACTCCGGCACAAACTGATGGCGGATCGGATACTGGGCGCAGCGGCAGCTGGCATCATCCAGCAAGCGGCAGGCGACACGGGTCAGGGCGACCTCGCCGCTCTCCTCGTCTTCCAGCTTGTTCAGGCAGCATTTGCCGCAGCCGTCGCACAGCGCTTCCCATTCCTTTTGGTTCAGCTTCGCAAGCGGTTTCTTCTCCCAGAAACGCTTACCCAGGCCCGAACGGTCAATCACGTCTTTTTCAGGTTTCATAGCGCCACCAGGATTTCGCGGGACGTGGAGCAATCCGCGTCCATCTGTTCAATCAGCGCCTCCAGCCCGTCAAACTTCAGCTCGGGCCGCAAAAAGGCCACCAGCGCAACCGACAGCGTCGCGCCATAAAGATCGCCCGAGAAGTCAAACAGGAAGGTTTCGATATTCGGCACCACGCCGTCAAACATTGGCCGCACCCCGATCGAGGCCGCGCCCAGATAGCTGCCCGCATGCGGCCCGTCCAGCACATCCACCAGCACCGCATAGACACCGAACCGCGGCTGGTGCAGCCCCTCAATCGACATGTTCGCGGTTGGAAAACCCAGCTCCCGCCCGCGCTGCTCGCCGCCGATCACCACGCCCTCGATGCGGTGCCAGTGGCCCAGCATTTCCTTGGCATCCGCCGGTCTGCCCTCGCTGAGCGCGTTGCGGATCGCGGTCGAAGACACCGCGTGTTCAGAATATTCCATCAAAGGCGCAATAGTTACGCCAAAGCCGTGCAGCGCGCCGAACCGCTGCAGGTCATCCGCATTGCCCGCACGGCCCTTGCCAAAGCAGAAATCGGCGCCCACCACCACATGTGCCAGCCCTAGCCCGCCGGCAATCACGTCACGGGCAAACTCTTCCGGCGTCAGGCTGGACAGCGCGGTGTTGAAGTTCAGCTCATACAGCCGCGTAACCCCCAGCTTCTCCAGCCGGTGGGCGCGGGTTTCGGCCCGCATCAGCCGGAAGGGCGGCGCATCGGGCGCAAAATACTCGCGCGGGTGCGGCTCAAATGTCATCACCCCCAAGGGCGCCTCGGGAGCTGCCTTGCGGGCCAGTTCGATCACCGACTGATGGCCCAGATGCACGCCGTCGAAATTGCCGATGGCGACAGTGGCGCCCCGGTCCTGGTCTTCGACGAATTCATAATCTCTGACGATACGCATGGCGCATCCGTAGCGCCATGCGCCGGGCGGTTCAAGCGGCCAGTGGCGGCGGAGGGAACCGGCTGGTTGAACGCCTGCCCGTGGGGCGTGCAACAACAGGCCGGTGCCTGCCGGTTTGTTCCGGCAAAGCATATTCCCAGTTGCGAGGGATTGTGCCAGACCCAAAGCGCCGGTCCGCCAGGACAGGCAGGCGCTTGCCCGGCGGCGCTGCGCGCCTTGTTTGCGGGCGGGATAGCGCCCAGCCACAGGGTGATGCATCGCCGCCGCACGCTCCCTTCACGTGATCCTCACGCGGCGAGGCCAGACTGCCAAGTGATCGAGATCACCCGCCATGACCCCGAGCAAGGGCCATGATACAAGGCGCAGGCATCTGTGTGGCTGCCCGCGTTTCCCCCGGAGGCCAGCCCCGATAACCGGCTCTGATAAAAAGGGGGTCGTCCAAGCAAGCTTGTCCGAGCAAGCCCCGGCGGGGTCTGTCCACCTCTGCCCGGCGGCGCCGCCACCTTGCACAAGGCCCGCGCTAAACGGAAGATTACGGAACCAACCGGCAAGACAAAACCGCCAAGGACAAACGGTCCAAGCGGCTTTGCCTGCTGCGCCCAAGGTCCAATCGGCTGCCAATGCGCTTCTTTCTGGTCTGAAATACCCTGGGGGTGAGGGTCGTCCCGGAAATGATCCGGGGGATCATTTCAGACCCGAACGGGCGAAGCCCAGCCCGGCAAGGGCCGAAGGGGAAACGCCCCCATCTATTGCGGACCCGTCTGAGTCCGCGGCGCCAGCTTGCCTGCCGTAGCTTGCGGTCTCAGTCGAATTTGCGCGACGGCGCCATCACCATGGCCTCGCCGACCAGTACCTTCTTGCCGTCGACGATGCAGCGGCACTCCAGCTTGACCCGGCGTTTGTCGATCACGATGTCGGTCACCTCGACCTCGGCCAGCACCATGTCGCCGGGGCGCACCGGAGCCAGGAATTTCAGCGACTGGCTCATATAGATGGTGCCATGGCCGGGCAGCTGCTCGCCGATCACGGCTGAGATCAGCCCGGCGGTCAGCATCCCATGGGCAATCCGGCCCTCGAAAATGGTGTCCTGGGCGTAATCGTCATCCAGATGCACCGGGTTGCGGTCGGTCGAGACCTCGGCGAACTTCTCGATGTCCTCATCGGTGATGACCTTGCGCAGGTAACGCACCATCCCCATTTCGATGTCTTCAATGCAGATGGTTCCGCGCGGCAGGTTGTCCAACATCTCATCCTCCGTTCGCCTGGTCCTGATCTTCTGGCCTGATCATCTATTCTGATCGCGTGGCTTGACCGTCTGGCGTTGTAACTTTTGCGCGCCGGATTGGCCGCTTGCGCAACTTTATTACTTTGCAACTGCAGAAAATCAAGACATTTCTGACATAACAAAACCCCGCCGGTTTGGGCGGGGTTTGTTCAAAACACAGGGTGGTCCGTGCTAGGCACGGTGCTGGCGAAGGCAGTTTTACCGCAAAAAACCAATGGCATAGCTGGGCGCGGACTGTTCCTGCGCCAGATAGGCCTCAAGCGCGTCCGCGTCCGGCTGGACCGATGTCTTTGTCTCTCTGGCCGCAAGCCCGCCGGTGATGAACAGGGAATCGATGCTTTCGCCCATGGCGCCGGCAATATCCGTATGCGGCCCGTCGCCGATCGCCAGGATCTCGGAATCGGCAAAGTCATGGCCCAGTTCGGTCAGGCGCCGCCGCGCCAGATCATAAATCGGCGGATGCGGCTTGCCGAAATACAGGCTCTCACCGCCCATTTCCTTATAAAGCCGCGCCAGCGCCCCGGCGCACCACTCCCGTTTCTCGCCGCGATCGACCACGATATCCGGGTTGGCGCAGAGCAGCTTCATGCCCATCTGCTTGGCATACAGGAAGTCTGCCCGGTTCACCTCCGGATCCGCCATGGTGTCAAACGGGCCGCAGCAGACAATGCCCTCGGCCTCGCGCAGCGGCACCCTTGTGATCTCCACCGGTTCATGGATCACATGCAGCGGCTCGAAAAACCCTGCATCACGTTCCCATTCCCCCATGAAATAGACCTTGTTTCCCACAGCACCGGTGAACATCGCGGCCCGCGCGCTGTCACCGCTTGTCGAGATGGTGTCATAGGCATCATCCGGCACGTTGAACTGTCCCAGCTGCGCCGCCACACCTGCACGGGGTTTCGGCGAATTGGTCACCAGCACCACTATGCCGCCCTGTTTCCGATAGGTCTGCAGCGCTGCCACTGCCTCGGGAAATGCGGTGATTCCGTTGTGCACGCAGCCCCAGAGATCAACAAACAGCGCCTTGTAACGGCTTGAGACTTCGGAAAGGGAGGGGATGATCTGGGTCATGGCCGGGCCTTCTCGCGCGTGGATATTTTGCCGGACCAGCTATGGCAGAGGCCGCAGGAAATGGCCAGCGGCGCAACGGGCGGCGCCTGCGTAACGGGTGGAAACAACCCGGCGTCAGCAGAACGCCGGTTCAAGCGGGTCGCGGCCCGGATCAGCCCGGCGGGGCGGAAATACTGCGAAACCCTGACCGCCGAGCGCGGCAACTTCGATTGACCGCAAGATGAAGCAGCGCAACGCCTATTTCACCTATCGCGAAGACAAGCCGGTCATCCGCATCTCGATGCCGATGCTGCGGGATTCTGCCAGCGATGACGAGGCGGCCTTTACCCTCGCCATGAAGACGGCCACTTGCTGGGCCGCCATATCGAGAAACAAAAGCAACAGGCGCTGGCCGGAGCGCTGATCCTTGGGGTGATAACAGCTGCCGCCACGGCGGACTCCGGCTATTATGATCCTTCGCTGGTCACCACTAGCATGGATGTCGGCGCAGCGGCCGACTCTACTGCATATTCCCAAACCTATGAATTGGAGAGGGATACTCTGGGCACAAGAATTGCCCATGCATCCGGCTATGACCCGGTCGAGGACGCCAGATTCTTTGCCCGGCCAGAAGCTGCGCGCACCAAAGCAGGCAGGCTGTCCTTCTGGGGCACACATCCGCCTGATGCCAAGCGTCTGGCAACGGTTCTGGCCACGATGGAGCAGATCGACGCCAAAGCCGACCTTCAAAAAAACAGTAGATCCAGTAATCTAGGTCATTTTGGGCGCCTGCCGCAGGGCGGCGGCCTGCGGGGCGATTTCATTCCGGTCCGCCCCGCACCGGCGCCGCCGCATCTGCTGCGCAAGGGGTCCCGGATCCATTTTTGGTGCCACCCGTTGAGGCCGCGCTACTGAGTGTCCAAGGCTTTTTTAACGACTCCCCCATAGGGTGAATGGAAAGCAACTCAATGGTGTGTTAGCGATGTTTCGTAATCTTCCGATAAAAACACGGCTGGTCCTTTCCGGCGTGGTTTCCACTGTTTCTGTCCTGGTGCTTGCGGCGATGTCCGTCTATAGCCTGTGGCAAAGCGAGCTTGAACTGGAACGGCAAATCAATGCCACGGCGGTCATCCGCCATGAGCTGATGGCCGACAAGATGCACGATGCGATTGAGGCCGGCGCGGTCCACGCCCTGCTGGTGGGACCGGACGGGCCGGCCGCCAAGAAAGAGCGTTTTCAGGCCAAGCTTGCGCGCGACATTCAAAGCCTCCGGGATGCGGTTGCGGCCTTGCAAAAGGTCGAAATGTCCGAAGCAATCCGCCAGCAAGTGGCAGAGCTTGCTCCGGCGGCAGAGACTTTCATTCAGGCGGCCAAAGCCGTTGAAGGGCTGGCCTATACGGATGCTGCCGCTGCTGCGGCGGCGCTGCCCAAGCTGCAAGAACAATATGAGGCTCTCAACCAGCTGCTGGCGCCTCTGGGCAAGGACATCAAATCGTTTGCCCAGAAAACTGCGCAAAGCGCGCGGGACCATGACATGCAGCTGCTTTACCTGCTGATCGGGTTTTCTGTAGCGGCGCTGCTGGTGATTGCCCGCAACGCGCGGCAGGTGACGCTGACGATTGTGCGTCCGATCGCGCGGCTGCGCTCTGCCTTGCGGGAAGTGGCTGAGGGTGATCTGGGGCTTAAGGTTGCCGACCGGATGCGCGCCGATGACTTCGGTGAAATTGCCAAGGACATCGATGCGGTATCAGGCCGGGTTATTTCCGCACTGGATGAGCAGAACGCCCTGCGTGAGGAAAGCGAACAGGTAATCGACCGGTTGCGCAGCGGTCTCAAACGGCTGTCCGACGGCGATCTCAGCGACCGGATCACTGAACAATTCAGCGCCGATTACGATCCGCTGCGGGTGAACTTTAATGAGACCGTCGATAAGCTGAATGAGCTGATGGCCGACGTGGTTCAGGCAGGCGCCCGCATTCAGCGGCAGTCCGATGAAATCCAAACTGCCTCTGAAGAGCTTTCGGGCCGCACCGAAAGCCAGGCTGCCACGCTGGAAGAAACCGCCGCAGCACTTGAAGAAATGACCGCGAGTGTCAATTCATCGGCACGCAACGCGCAGGAGGTGCAGTCTGCGGTGGAAACTGCGCGCGCGGATGTCGAAAACAGCGGCCGGGTCGTCGAAGGCGCAATTGCCGCAATGAATGAGATTGAAAACTCTTCGAACCAGATCTCGCAGATCATCGGTGTGATTGATGACATTGCCTTCCAGACCAATCTGCTGGCGCTGAATGCAGGGGTTGAGGCCGCGCGGGCAGGCGAGGTCGGGCGCGGCTTTGCTGTTGTTGCCTCCGAAGTGCGGGCGCTGGCGCAGCGGTCCTCGGATGCGGCCAATGAAATCAAGACGCTGATCAGTGCCAGCACGGCGCATGTGAAGGACGGGGTGCAAAAGGTGGACGGCGCGGGCAAGGCGCTGACGACCGTTGTTGGCCAGGTGACCAATATTGCCGATCTGGTGTCTGGTATCTCCAGCGAGTCCGCCGAACAGGCGCAGGGGTTGAACGAAATCAACATCGGCGTTTCCCAGCTGGATTCGGTGACCCAGCAGAATGCCTCCATGGTTGAGGAATCCGGATCCGCGATCCGCGCCATGAACAATGAGACCGTGGGACTGAATCAGGTGGTCGGCCAGTTTGTCCTGCGCGACGGCCCGCCGCCGGCGCAACCGGCTCGTCCGGCGGATCAGCCTGCTGCCGCAGGACGGGCGCCAGCGGATCCGCCGCAGCCAGTGCCGGTTGCCGATGACGCCTGGGGTGACGGCACCCGCTGGGAGGATTTCAATGATGGCAGCGAAGCCTGGCCCCCGGCCGGGGACGCGCCTCAGGCGCAATCTGCCTGAACCCGGTCCAGCCGCCGCCGCTGCCTTTGGGCCGCCGGCGCCATATATTGAGCACCCGCCCGGGCCGCTGTTGAAGGACAGGCCGCTGTTTCCTGCAGGTGCGCAGGAAGGAGTGAGTTGTAGCAGCGCCGTTTCGACGGGGCACCGCAGCCGGAGAGGGTCCTGCCGCAAAAAAAAGACGCCCTGCGGGGCGCCTTTTGCAGTCCGGGCCGGCAGCGGCGCTTAGACTTTCAGGTTCGGAATGATCTGCTTTTTGCGCGACATGATGCCCGGCAGCACCACGGTGTCGCCGGCCGCATCGGCGCCAAAGCTCTTGGCGGCCACGGTTTTCACCAGATCGTTCGGCACCAGGAGGGTGGCTTCCTCGTTCAGGATGTCCACGACGAACAGCAGCACCTGGTCAACACCATCCTCAGCCGCGACGGAGGTCATGGTTTCCATCAGCGAGGCCTTGCGGTCCAGCACCACGCCCGGCGCGGTGGTTTCCAGCACGGAGACGCGGAATTTGGTGCCCTCGACGGCGTATTCCTTGGAGTCCATACGCAGCAGTTCCGCATCCGAGAAAGAAGAGACGTCGGATTTGGCGGCAAACATCTCAGCCGCGTAATCGGCGATATTGATGCCCAGCTCACCGGCCAGCTTCTCGGCCACGGCTTTGTCGTGCGCGGTGGTGGTCGGCGAGCGGAATTCCAGCGTGTCGGACAGGATGCAGGTCAGCGCTGCACCCTTGATTGCGTCCGGCATCTTGGCGGCGTCATCGCCCATCAGGTCGTGCATGATGGTGGCGGTGCAGGCCAGCGGACGGATGGTGATGTCGATCGGGCCTTTGGTTTCCAGGCCGCCGACCAGCTTGTGGTGGTCGATGATAGCCTGCACATCGGCGCCGTTGATGTTGGCGGGCAGCTCTGCCGGGTTGTTGGTGTCGACGATGACAACCGCCGCGTCATCGGCCACGTCGGCGATGATCGCGGGCTTCTCGAAACCCCAGCGCTGCAGCATGAAGGCTGCTTCGGTGTTCGGTTCGCCCAGCAGTTTGGGCTCGGCAGCGGCACCCTTTACCTCGTTCAGATACCAGGCCCAGATGATCGGGGAGCCGGTGGAATCGGTGTCGGGGGATTTATGGCCGAAAACTTGGATGGTCATGGGGCAGTCCTGTTCACTCAAGAGGTCCGAAGGGAGATTTGCGCGCCTTATAGGGCTGGCGCGCAGGCTTGTCACCCCGCAGCCGCTGCAATGCGGCGTTGTGCCTAGAACGGGGCGCGTTCCAGCCTGTAGCCCTCTTGCCGCAGAAGGTTCAGCAGGCCGGCCCTGCCTGGCAGATGCAAGGCGCCGGCAGCCACCACGATGCGGTCGCCCCTGGCCGCTTCGATCACCGGGATCCAGTTTCGGTTGCGCTGGTCGAGCAGCGCGTCCATCGCCTCTGCCCACAGGGTTTCGCGCTCTACCCTGGTCAGGGCGCCGCTTTGCAGGAAGTCCCGCTCGCTCAGGTAAAGCGCGCTCAGCGCTTGTTGGTCGAAATAGGCCTCAACCGTGGTGACGAAACTGTCCCGGCCGCCGCCCATCATGGCGGTAAAGGCGCGCAGCTGGCGGACCTGCTCTTCCAGCGGGTCGGCGTCCATCATCCGGATAACGCTCATCGGATCTTCGAGCGACTGCAGGGCAACACCGGCTTCTTCAGCCAGTTTGCTCAGCCGCACATCAAGGCCTCGTTTGATGTCCTTGTCCTGGCGCAGGCAGGGCGGGAATGACATTGTCATCGCCAGGAACCAGGGCCGCATCTTGGCTGCCATCCAGGGGGCCATGCCATGGCTGCGGACCTTGGTGGCCAGGGCCTCCCACTCAGCCGCGGGCAGGCGGTCGATCAGACTGGGGCCATCGGTGATCAGCATCAGCGAGGGCGTGCGGCCCAGTTCGGCCTCGAACGCCGCCTTGTCGGCGGGGCTGGCCTCCATCAGCAGAAGGTCTGCCTGGCGCACCAAGGGGGCCAGCCGGGCGGTGATGGCCTCCATCCGCGGATCGTTGATGTGCAGGGTGCCGATCACATGCAGCGTGCGGTCGCCGCGCCGGGCGATCCAGTGGTTGCCTTTGGCAAAGGGCGCAGCGGCGGTGCGGGCCTCGATGCGGGCGCGGTCTGGTGCGGCGAGGGCGGTGCGCAGGTCGGTGCCGGTGCAGGCCGCCCACAGCGAGGCGGGCAGCAAGAGGAAAAACAAGGAAAGGAAAAGCCGCATAACGGGAGGGTCCTGAGATCTGAGTGCCGGCGGGGGCTGCCTTACCACGCGGCCGGGGCGAGGCTGAAACCCTTGGCTTTCAGCAGGTTCAGAACACCGTTTTTGCCGGGCAGATGGGCAGCCCCGACCGCGACGGCAATCCGGTCGTGCCGGGCGGCCAGGATGGGTGTTATCCAGCGCTGGTTGCGCTGATCCAGCAGGCGGCGGTTGTACTGCCGCCACAGCCGCGTGGTTTCGGCGCCGGAGAAGCTGCTGTACTGGGCACTGATCCAGGGGGCGAGGACAAAGGAGGTCCAGACGCTTTGGTCGAAATAAGCCTCAACCGGGGTGGCATCCTCGGGTTTGCCGGATTGCACCAGTTCCAACTCCAGCGCCAGCATCCGGGCCTGATCGCTGAGCGGCAGGCTGGCAATGGCCGCCAGCGCCTGTTCCGGGGTTTCCAGCGCCCCCAGCGGGATCCGTTTGCGCCGGGCGAAATCGGATATCCGGTCATCCAGTCCGCGCCGCAGGCCAAAGCCGTAGGGGCGGCAGCCACTTTGCACCACAAACATTGAAATCGCCCAGGGCTGCATCCGGTTCATGGTCTCCGGATTGACGCCGGTCACCTGGGCCGTCAGCTGGAACCGCTCCCAGGCGTCGCGGGGCAGCAGGTGCCGCAATTCCTGGCCCTTGGGCAGCAGGAAACTGCGGGCCAGTTCATCAGGCATCCGGTCCAGGCGTTCCAGATCGGAGTCGGAGGTTTCCAGATAAATAGCGTCTGCTTGTGCCAGCACCGGGCGCAGGGTGCGCATCACCTTGGCCATGCGGGCATCGCCGCCATGCATGGTGCCGATCACGTGAATGGTGCGGTTCCCCTTGGTGGCGACCCAGTGGTTGCCGCGCGAATACGGGGTGGCGGCCATCTCGCGCTCCAGCCGTGCTTCGGTGGCGGCGGGCAGATGGTCGCGGTAGTCGATGCCGCGGCAGGCGGCCATGGCGGCAGGGGCCTGCAGGGCCAGGCCAAGTGCCAGCCCAAGTACCAGGGCGCGTGCAAGTGCTATCGGTTTCATTCTAAGCCCTCTCACCGGTTCCGGAACAGCAGCCTGGATGTATGACCCTAGGGTGCGGCGCCGGGGGCGGCAATGCAAAACCCTGCGTCTGGGCCGCAAATCCGTGCCGCGGATTGCCAACGGCGGTGCGACCTGCCAGTCATGGGCGATGGAACGCGAGGATCAGCTGTATGCGCCGGTGAAGGCGCTGCTGGAAGGGCAGGGCTATGAGGTGAAGGGCGAGGTGGGGGCCGCCGATGTGGTGGGTGTCCGCGGCGCCGAACCAATGGTGATTGTCGAGCTGAAGCTGAAGTTTTCGCTGTCGCTGTTTCACCAGGCAGTGGCCCGGCTGGCGGTCACCGACCTTGTCTATATCGCGGTGCCGCGGCCCGGAGGGCGGCAGGCGCGGCGGATGATGAAGGACAATCTGGCCCTGTGCCGGCGGCTGGGACTGGGGCTGATCACGGTGCTGGCGGACGGCCGGGCAGAGGTGCATTGCGACCCCGGGCCTTATGCTCCGCGAAAGTCAAAGAAGAAGCAGGCACGGCTTTTGCGCGAGTTTCAGACCCTGCGCGGCGATCCCAATGCGGGCGGCGCCACCCGGCATGGCATTGTTACGGCCTACCGCCAGGATGCGCTGGCCTGTGCGGCGCATCTGGCCGTTGCGGGCGCCTGCAAGGGGGCCGTTGTTGCCAAAGTCACCGGTGTTGCGCGCGCCACGCAATTGATGGCCAGCAATCATTACGGCTGGTTCGAGCGGGTGGCGACCGGCATCTATCAGCTGACGGATGCGGGCCGTGCGGGGCTGGTGCATTGGGCAGGCAGCTGGGAAGATGAAGCGCCGGATGAGGTGTCCGGGTGAATTTGATCCGTGCATCTGATTCTTCAATTGCCTTTATCTCATCGCGCATTACGAGGTTCAGATGATTTTAAGTCAACTCAGTTGCGATTTTTCCCTGTTGAGCCTGCGCGCCTCTGGGCCGATGAGGTGGGCAGCTTTGCATGAGGGGAGACAGCAATGGCACATCAGGACATCGACCGGCTGCAGGACCGCCTGCGCGCGCAGCGGGTCTCATTCGACAAGATCCCGGTGATCGACATCAGCGCGCTGAACAACGGCGGCAGCCTGTTTCAGGTCGCCAAGGAAATCCGCTGGGCGCTGACCAACGCCGGGTTCTTTTACGTCAGGAACCACGGGGTGCCGGAAGCGGTGGTGAACGGCGCCTTTGATGAGACACGGGCGTTCTTCGATCTGCCGCTGCAGGACAAGATGGATCTGCACATCTCCAAATCCGGGATGGCCTTGCGCGGCTATATCGAGGTTTTCGGGGAAAACACCGACCCCAAAAAGACCAAGGATCTGAAGGAGTGTTTTGACATCGGGCCGGAATGCCCCGGCGGTGCCGCGCCGTTTTTCGGCGCCAATCTGTGGCCTGCGGCACGGCCGGAGTTTCAGCGCGCGGTCTATGGCTATCATCAGGAGATGAAAGGCCTGGCGCAGCGGTTGATGCGGGCGATTGCGGTCAGCCTGGATCTGGAGGCGGATTTCTTTGCGCCCAGGATGCAGGACCCGATCACCATCCAGCGCTTGCTGCATTACCCGCCGCAAGAGGGGCAGATTGATGAGAGCGTGATGGGCATCGGCGCCCATACGGATTACGGTAGCCTGACCATCCTGGCGCAGGATGACGTGGGCGGGTTGCAGGTGATGAACCGCGATGGGGATTGGGTCGAAGGGCCGCCGATTGCCGGGACTTTTGTGATCAACATCGGCGATCTGATCCAGCGGCTGACCAATGATCTTTACTTGGCCAACCTGCACCGGGTGGTGAATGCCTCGGGGCGCGAGCGCTATTCGATCCCGTTTTTTATTGATGCGGACGCGGCGGCTGTGGTGCAGCCGCTGGACAGCTGCGTCAGCGCGGAAAACCCGGCGCGGTATCAGCCGGTGGCCTGCGGCGCGCATAAGTTCAGCCGCTTCAAGGACAGCTTTGCACACCTGAAAGACAAGGCGGCATAAGCGGAAATTCCGAAGACAGCAGAGGGCGCGCCGGCGCCCTCATTTTTTTGCCGATTCCGTGTTGACAAGGAAGGGGGGCATTCCTAGCTTCCCCTCGTTAGCACTCAGCAGATGTGAGTGATAACTGCCCTGCCAGGGAGCGGGGCAAAGGATAACAACCTTTGAGCCTTTAAGGAGCTGCAAAGATGGCATTGAAACCGCTTCATGACCGCGTACTGGTGCGTCGCACCGAAAGCGAAGAAAAAACCGCGGGCGGTCTGATCATCCCCGAAAGCGCAAAAGAAAAGCCGAGCGAAGGCCAAGTCGTCTCGACCGGCGAAGGCGCACGCAAGGACAGCGGCGAGCTGATTGCGATGGCTGTTTCGGCTGGCGACAAGATCCTGTTCGGCAAGTGGTCCGGCACCGAGGTCACCGTCGACGGCGAAGAACTGCTGATGATGAAAGAAAGCGACATCATGGGGATCATCGAGTAAGCCGCCCGGCTTCTCTGACCCCCTATTATCGCTGCCAAACAGAAATTCTCGAGGAGAATGAAATATGTCTGCTAAGGACGTCAAATTCGCAACCGACGCACGCAACCGCATGCTGAACGGTGTCAACATTCTGGCTGACGCCGTGAAAGTGACCCTGGGCCCCAAAGGCCGCAACGTGGTTCTGGACAAATCCTTTGGCGCGCCGCGCATCACCAAAGACGGTGTGTCGGTTGCCAAGGAAATCGAACTGGAAGACAAGTTCGAGAACATGGGCGCCCAGATGGTGAAGGAAGTTGCTTCCCGCACCAACGACGAAGCCGGCGACGGCACCACCACCGCCACCGTGCTGGCCCAGGCCATCGTCAAAGAAGGCCTGAAGCAGGTTGCAGCGGGCCTGAACCCGATGGACCTGAAGCGCGGCATCGATCTGGCGACCTCGACCGTTGTTGCCGGCATCAAAGAGATGGCCCGCGAAGTCAAAGACTCCGCTGAAGTTGCCCAGGTCGGCACTATCTCTGCCAACGGCGAAGCTGAAATCGGCCAGCAGATTGCTGACGCGATGCAGAAAGTCGGCAACGAAGGCGTGATCACCGTCGAGGAAAACAAGGGTCTGGAAACCGAGACCACTGTTGTCGAAGGCATGCAGTTCGACCGCGGCTACCTGTCGCCCTATTTCGTGACCAACGCCGACAAGATGATTGCAGATCTCGAAGACTGCATGATCCTGCTGCACGAAAAGAAACTCTCCTCGCTGCAGGCCATGGTGCCGCTGCTGGAGCAGGTGATCCAGTCGCAAAAGCCGCTGCTGATCATTGCTGAGGACGTTGAAGGCGAAGCGCTGGCAACCCTGGTTGTCAACAAGCTGCGCGGCGGCCTGAAAATTGCTGCTGTCAAGGCACCGGGCTTCGGCGACCGCCGCAAGGCCATGCTGCAGGACATCGCAATCCTGACCGGCGGCCAAGTGATCTCCGAAGATCTGGGCATGAAGCTTGAGTCCGTGACCATGGACATGCTGGGTTCGGCCAAGAAGATCGAAATCACCAAAGACGAGACCACCATCGTCGACGGTGCAGGCGAGAAAGCCGAGATCGAAGCCCGCGTTGGCCAGATCCGCGCTCAGATCGAAGAAACCACCTCTGACTACGACCGTGAGAAACTGCAGGAACGCGTTGCCAAACTGGCAGGCGGTGTTGCCGTGATCCGCGTCGGCGGCATGACCGAAGTGGAAGTGAAAGAGCGCAAAGACCGTGTGGACGATGCTCTGAACGCGACCCGCGCAGCTGTGCAGGAAGGCGTGATCGTCGGCGGCGGTGTTGCTCTGGTTCAGGCCGGTAAAGCACTGGAAGGCCTGGAAGGCGCCAATGCTGACCAGAACGCCGGTATCGTGATCGTGCGCAAAGCGATTGAAGCGCCGCTGCGCCAGATCGCCGAAAACGCCGGTGTTGACGGTGCTGTTGTGGCCGGCAAGGTCCGCGAAAGCTCCGACAGCTCCTTTGGCTTCAACGCTCAGACCGAAGAATACGGCGACATGTTCGCCTTCGGTGTGATCGACCCGGCCAAAGTGGCGCGTACCGCTCTGGAAGACGCAGCATCGGTTGCCGGTCTGCTGATCACCACCGAAGCCATGGTTGCCGACAAGCCCGCCAAAGAAGGCGCAGCTGCCGGCGGCGGCATGCCCGACATGGGCGGCATGGGCGGCATGGGCGGCATGATGTAAACCGCACGGTTTTTCATCTGGAAAACCGGTTGCTCATTGAGCGTCAGAAATTCAGGAAAGGCCGCCGGACTGGCGGCCTTTTTTGTTGTCTGGGTGAAACGGTTGCATTTAGTGTGCAGGGGATGATTCATTGACAATTCATTCAATTTTTGCGGGATACTTGATGTCTTACCTTGTGCCAGCCACCGATGATATTCAGGTCAATTCAATCACCAAAAACGAACAGGATGACGCCCGCATTGCGGCCCTGCCCAATGGCGGTTTTGTTGTTGTTTGGGAATCCCTGAATGCCAAGGGCGACAGGAATGATATCTATCAGCAGGTTTATGATGCGGATGGGACTCCTGTAGGCAGAAATGTCCGGTTGAATACGGACAGGTCCTATACCAATTACAACCCGGTTGTCGAAGTTCTGAGCGATGGCTCGTGGGTTGTTGTCTGGGGGGAATATGACCGAGAGGACAATGTTCAGGAAGTGAAGGCCCGCATGATCCGAGCGGATGGCGTTCCGCGGGCAGAGGAATTTACGGTCAACGAGTTCACCTATGGAGACCAGGATTGGCCCGACGTTTCCGCGACGGAGGACGGCGGCTTCATCGTGGTTTGGGACAGCTTCCACGTTTGGACAGCTAATGGTGTGGACTATGAAACCCTAGAAATTCGTTCAAGGGAATTTGACAGTTCGGGCGAGGAAGTCGAGACCGACAAGTCGCTTCTGTACTCTATGTATAACTCGCGCTTCCCGCAGGTTACGACCTTGGAAAACGGTGAAATTCTGGTCGTGTGGCAGTATCCTGAATACGACAGTAACGGAAACCGGACTTCCTCGCGAAACGAGGGGCTGGTTCTTACGAAAGAGGTCTACTTTGAAGGTCATTCTTCCGCTCTCCTTTTAGGAGAAGATTTCAGCGGTATCTTTTCTGTGGAGGCGCTGGAAGATGACAGATTTGTCGTGGCTGGCTGGACGGTAGTTGACGGTGTGAACCAAGTTGTGGTTCAGGTTTACGAGAATGGCCCATACAGATTTGAAACAATTTCTGAGCCGGTCTATACAAAAGTTTCCGGGCTGGATGTTTATGAGCCCAGGCTTGCCGCCACGGCAGATGGCGGATTTGTTCTGACTTACACAGTGGATACAATCCCGGGTTATGCAGACGATGGCGGGCAGGAAGACACCTATATCCAGCGCTATGATGCAGACGGCAAAAAGGCCGGTGCTCCGGTTCGGGTCAGCGAGATTTCCGCGCCGGGACAATTTCAATTTGACTCTGATATCACTGTTCTTGAAGGCGGCCAGATAGTCTCGGTCTGGGAAGGCTTTCCGGGAGACGGGAGTTCAGGGGTTTATATCCGGATGTTCGAACCGCACCTGGTCGGAACCACCGGGCGGGACATATTGCGAGGATCTGCCGCGGACGACAACATCAGCGGCCGCGGCGGCAATGACCGGCTGTCTGGCTCGTCCGGAGATGATAACATCCACGGTGGCAGAGGCCGGGACAATCTGCGCGGGCAGAACGGGAATGACCGGCTGGAAGGTGACGGCGGCGATGACCGGCTCGCAGGTGGCAAGGGTCAGGATGTTCTGATCGGGGGCAGGGGTAATGACACGCTGGATGGAGGCCGCGGCGATGACCTGCTGAAGGGCGGCGCAGGCGCGGATCATTTTGTCTTTTCCACCGGCAAGGATAAAATTGCAAAATTCAACGACGGCACAGACACGTTGGTTCTGGACAAGTTTGCGCTGGGAATTGAGCAGCTGAACGCTGCAGAAATTCTGGAAACCCATGGGCGTATGGCCGGTGATAACCTGGCAATTCTGGATTTTGGCGGCGGGGATATTCTCAAGATCCGCGGTGTGAGCGATCTTTCCTCCCTGGCTGATGATATTATTTTCACCTGATTGGCCGGATGCGTTGGAATCCGCCCCCGGTGAACTGGCCGCGCTGAAGAAGGTGGGGCTGGTGCATTTCATCCGGGTGGAAGGGGCAGGGGGCGCGGGCCATTCCTATTTCCGCGACAATCCCGGCGCGATGTCGGACATTGCGCTGGCGCTGCGCACGCGGGCGTTTCCGGGCGGCACGCTGCGGCCGCTGGAGCTGGATCACGACAATATCTGGACCCTGCATCCGGATTACCCGCTGGAGCGGTTGCCGGATCTGGATCTGGACTATGTTCAGGACCGCCGCTGAAGACCCGCAGGGCGGGCCTGCCTCCGGCGGGAGTATTTTGGCCCAGAAAGAAGCGTGTCTGCCGCCGGACTGCTGCTGACACGGAAAAGTCACTGGCCTGGCAGGCGGCTCCATTGTAGCTGGCATCTTATGCGATTGTTTCTGCTTGTCTCTCTCACCATGCTGGCCTTTGCCGCAAATTCGATCCTGGGCCGGGCCGCGGTTGGCGGCGGCTATATGGATGCCACGGGTTTCGGCCTGTGGCGGCTGGTGTCCGGGGCGCTGACCCTGGCGGCTTTGTGCTGGATCCGGGGGCTGGAGACCTGGAGCCGGGAGCGCATCCTGCGTTCTTCCAGCCTGTGGGGCGGAGCGGCGCTGACGTTGTATATGGCGGGATTTACCCTGGCGTATCAGGATCTTGATGCAGGATTGGGGGCGCTGGTGCTGTTCGGGGTGGTGCAGATATCCATGTTCCTATGGGGGGCTGTGCGCGGCAGCCGGCCAGGGCCGGCCCAGGCCGCCGGGGCTGTGGCGGCCCTTCTAGGGCTGGCCTATGTGGTCTGGCCTGCACAAGGCGCTGGAGTGCCATTAACCGCTTCATTGCTGATGGCCGCGAGCGGGCTGGGCTGGGGCATCTATAGTCTGCTGGGGCGCGGTGTGCAGGCGCCGTTAGTGTCCACGGCGGTGAATTTCGCCTGGTCCAGTGTGATGATGCTGCCGGTTCTGCTGCTGGCGGGCGGCGGCACGGTGGTGAGCCTGCACGGGGTGTTTCTGGCCGTTTTGTCCGGTGCGGTGACCTCGGGGCTTGGGTATGCGCTGTGGTACCGGGTGCTGCCGCAACTGCTGCCAGCGGTGGCGGCCACCGTGCAGCTGAGCGTGCCGGTGATTGCAATCCTTGCGGGGGCGGTGCTGCTGGGCGAGAGCGTCGGGCTGCGGCTGGTGTTCGGGTCGGTTGCGGTGCTGGGGGGGATTGCGCTGGTGGTGCGGGGCGGACCGGGGCAGGCTGCGCGGCAGGAGCCGGGCAAGGCCGGCTGAGGGGCTTTCACCACCCGCCATTTGCGCTTATCTGATCCCCATGCGTATTGCGATGAAATCCCTGATAGCCGCTGCTGCGGCGCTGCTGCCGCTGCCCGCTGCGGCTGATTGTGTGATCCTGCTGCACGGGCTGGCCCGCAGCGAGGCGTCTTTTGTGGTGCTCGAGGAGGTCTTGCAGTCGCGCGGCTACAGCGTTGTGCGGCCCGGCTATGCCTCCACCGAGGAGACCATCCAGGTGCTGGCGGAGGAGACCTTGCCGCAGGCCTTTTCTGCCTGCGGCGAAGAGACAGCCCATGTGGTGACCCACTCGATGGGCGGTATCCTGTTGCGCTACTTGCTGCAGGGCAACCATCCGCAGAACCTGGGCCGTGTGGTGATGATGGGCCCGCCGAACCAGGGCAGCGAACTGGTGGATGAGCTGGGCGATTGGGAGGTTTTCGGCCTGCTGAACGGCCCTGCGGGCCTGCAGCTGGGAACCGGGGCAGAGAGTTTGCCGAAACAACTGCCGCCGGTTGATTTTCAACTGGGGGTGATTGCGGGCAGCGAGACGCTGAACCCGCTGTTCTCCGCCCTTATACCGGGGGCGGATGACGGCAAGGTCTCGGTCGCCAGCACCAAGGCGGATGGCATGGCGGCGCATCTGACGCTGCCGGTCACCCATACTTATATGATGAACAGCCCGCAGGTTATGGCGCAGACGCTGCATTTCCTGGAGGAAGGGCGGTTTGAACCGTCGCTGACCTGGCTAGCGGCGGTGGAAGAGATCATCGCTGAGGCTTGCCAGCTGAATGGCGGTTGCGCAGAGGCAGAGAAATGACATTGGAACTGACGCTGCAAGGCGGCGATGTGCTGCGCCCTGGCGGGTTGGAGCGCGGCGGCGAAATTGCCATCGCAGGCGGCCTGGTATCGGAGACAGCTTCGGGGCGCGCCGCGGACCTGACAGGCTATCTGGTGCTGCCGGGGATCGTGGATCTGCACGGCGACGGGTTTGAGCGCCATTTGGCGCCGCGCCGGGGCGCGATGAAGCAGATGGCCGAAGGGGTTGTGGCCGCCGAGGCAGAGCTGGCGGCCAATGGCATCACCACCGCGGTGCTGGCGCAGTTCTATTCCTGGGAAGGCGGCCTGCGCGGCCCGGAGTTTGCCGGTCAGGTGTTTGAGGGTATCAAAACGGTGCGCAGTTCTGTGGTGACCGATTTGCTGCCTCAGCTGCGGTTTGAGATCCACATGCTGGAGGATTACGCCGGGCTCGCCGCCAAAGTGGCGGAGTGGCAGGTGCCGTATGTGGTGCTCAACGATCACCTGCCGCATGAGCGGCTGGCGCAGGGCAAAAAACCGCCGCGCCTCACCGGCCAGGCGCTGAAGGCGGGGCGCAACCCGGATGTTCACTGGCAGATGCTGAAGGACATGCACGCGCGCCGGGCTGAGGTGCCGGGCAGGCTGGATGCGCTGTGCCGCGAACTGACGGTGCTGGACGTACGCCTTGGCAGCCATGACGACCAAACCGCCGAAGACCGCGCTGTCTGGCGCGGCCGCGGCGCCCGGATTGCCGAGTTTCCGGAAACGCTTGAGGCAGCCGAAGCAGCACGGGATGCAGGGGATCCGGTGATCCTCGGCTCGCCCAATGTGGTGCGCGGCGGCTCCCACAAGGGCAATGCCTCCGCCGTTGAGCTGATCGCCATGGGGCTGTGCGATGCGCTGGCTTCCGACTACCACTATCCCAGCCCGCGCCGGGCGGCGCTGATGTTGGAACGCTCGGGCCTGATGGATTTGAGCGGTGCCTGGCGGCTGGTATCGGACGGGCCTGCACAGGTGCTGGGACTGACCGACCGCGGGCGGCTGGAGACGGGCAAGAGGGCTGACATAGTGGTGCTGAACAAGGAAACGCAGCGGGTGGCGGCGACACTGTCGGGTGGACGGGTCAGCTATATGTCGGGGGATGTTGCCGCCCGCTTCCTGGCCTGAGGGGGAGCGCCGCGCATCAGGCCGGATGGCCCTCTTTGCGGCGCGTGAAACCGGCGGGGCCGATTTCACCGGCCTGCCTTGCTGCCGTCGGATGCCCCGGATAGGGTGCACCGGAAGACATTTCCTTTTGTGGATTTCTGCTGGCATGACCCGGAAATACGGACGCACCTTTCATCTGCCGCAATCGCCCGGCGCCGCCAGTGATGACAAGATCATGCTGGATACTTCTGCCCTGCTGGCCGAACCGGAGGTGATCATCCCGAGAAGATGGATGGGGAAAACACCACGATCCACAGCGGCGGCTGCCATCCGCGCAGCCCGGATGCGCGGTATCACCCGTCACGGGACTGGATGAAGGCCTTTGCCGCGGGCGTCTCGCCGGGCTTGGCGCAAAGGGAACGGATTGTCGGGGAGTATCTTTATGCACGCCATGCCATCGCCTACGAGGCACTGCCCAGCTATTTTCTGGGGTTCGCCTGGATCTTGGACGGCGTTATCCAGCCCTGGCAACAAACCCTGGTCCGGTTCGCAGAGCTGGGGATTACGAGCGTGCCGGTGCTGTACCGCGGACCGCCATCCGCGCAGGTGCTGCACGAGACCATTTCAGGGTTGGATCTGGAGAGGCAGGAAGGCTGTGTGATCCGAACAGCCAGAGGTTTTTCCGAGGCGGAAATGCAGAGGCTGCTGGCCAAATACGTTCGCGCGGATCATGTGCAGACTGATGTGCATTGGATGAACGCGGAAATCATCAGAAACGGTCTCATCTGAGACCGCCGCCTGCTTCTTTCTGGTCTTAAGTACTCCCGGGGTTTGGGGCAGCGCCCCAATCCTTCAGTCCTGCGCGTTCACCACCCGGTTCACATGACCCATCTTGCGGCCTGGCTTGGCCTCAAGCTTGCCGTAGAGATGGAGGGCGCAATCGGGTTCTTTCGCGAGCTCGGGTATGCGGTCCACATCATCTCCGATCAGGTTTTCCATCACCACGTCGGAATGCCGCTGGCCGTCGCCCAGCGGCCAGCCCGCGACGGCGCGGATGTGCTGTTCGAACTGGTCGACGGTGCAGCCGTTCTGGGTCCAGTGGCCGGAATTGTGGACGCGCGGGGCGATCTCATTGACGATCAGGCCTTTGGGCGTGACGAACAGTTCCACCCCCAGAACGCCGACATAATCGAGCGCATTCAGAATCTTGCCCGCCATTAGCACCGCGTCCATACGCTGGCTTTTGCTGAGGCGCGCAGGCACGGTGGTGCTGTGCAGGATGCCGTCGCGGTGGACGTTTTCGCCGGGATCGAAACAGGCGATCTCACCGCTGATGCCGCGGGCGGCGATGACCGAGACCTCGTGGGTAAAAGTAACAAACCCTTCTAGGACCGACGGCGCACCTGCCATGGCAGCGAGAGCTTCGGCAGCGTCTTCCGGTGCCTTGATGCGGGCCTGGCCCTTGCCGTCATAGCCGAAACGGCGGGTCTTCAGGATCGCGGGGGCGCCGGTCTCTGCCAGGGCGGCGTCGAGGCTGGCCTGATCACTGATGTCGGCAAATGGCGCGGTCTGGAGGCCGAGGTCCTGCAGGAAGTTTTTCTCGGTCAGCCGGTCCTGGCTGATACGCAAGGCTTCACGGCCCGGGCGGATCGGTTTGTGCGATTCCAGAATGTCGAGCGCGGAGGTGGGGATGTTCTCGAACTCATAGGTGATCACATCGACGCAAGCGGCAAAGGCGGCCAGGGCGGCGGCGTCCTCGTATCCGGCGGTGGTCACCTGATCGGCGACATGGCCTGCGGGCGGGTTAAGCCCTGGTTCAAAGATATGGGTCCTGAAGCCAAGGCGGGAGGCCGCGACCGAGAGCATCCGGCCGAGCTGGCCGCCGCCGAGAATGCCGATAGTGGCGCCGGGCTGCAGGGCTTCAGTCATCGGAGGGCTCCTCGGGGATGGAAGCAGACAGGGCTTGGCGCCAATCGTCCAGGCGCTGGGCAAGATCCGCGTCTTGCAGCGCCAGGATACCTGCGGCCATCAGGCCTGCATTGGCAGCACCGGCGGCACCGATGGCCATGGTGGCAACCGGGAAACCCTTGGGCATCTGCACGATGGAATACAGCGAGTCGACGCCTGAGAGGGCGCGGGTCTGCACCGGCACGCCCACAACGGGGACGCGGGTTTTGGAGGCGACCATGCCGGGCAGATGGGCCGCACCGCCGGCACCTGCGATGATCACCTGCAAGCCGCGGTCCGCGGCGGATTTTCCGTAGCTCCACAGCCGGTCCGGGGTGCGGTGGGCGGAGACGATTTTGGCCTCATACTCAACACCCAGTTCATCCAGGATAGTGGCGGCTTCCTTCATGGTGGGCCAGTCGGATTGGCTGCCCATGATGATGCCTACTTTGATGTCGGCCATGGCTTGGTGGCTCCTGTCGCGGCTTGTGGAGCGCGCACTATAGGGAAACTGGGAATTGGCGCAATCCGGCTTGTCGCGGAAAACGGGCGGATTTGCTTTGTTTCAGCGGCTCTGGCGCTATGCCGCAGGCGGCAAGCTCCCGCCCGCGCGCGAATGCAGGCAAGCTGCACCGCCTTGCGGTTGGGCGTGGCGCCGCGCGGCGGCGCGGCGCGGGAGGCTTGTGCAGGGCCGGAACCGGGGGCAGGGTGGCGGCTGGAACAGGGAGGATGCGATGCTGGAGCTACGCCCCAATTGCGAGCTATGTGACAAGGATCTGCCACCGGATGCACCGGACGCGCGGATTTGCAGTTATGAGTGCACCTATTGCGCGGTTTGCGTGGAGCAGGTGCTGGACAATGTTTGCCCCACTTGCGGCGGCGGCTTTGCGCCGCGGCCGATCCGGCCCGGGAAGGCCTGGCGGGCAGAGCTGAAGCTGGGGCTGGGGAACCATCCGGCCTCGACGGAACGGGTGCATACGAAGTTCACCCGCGAGGATATTGCCACGCATGTGGCAAGGATCCGGGATATGAAACCGGAAGAGCGGTGAGCGGAGCCGCCGGGCAGGCGGCTCCGGTTGCTTTCGGGATCAGTCCCGCTGTTTCGGCAGGATCAGGTTCAGCGCGAGGCCGGCAACGCCGGAGAGGCCGATGCCCGCGAGAGTGAAGCCTTCGCCGAATTGCAGCGTCAGCCCGCCGAGGCCGATGATCAGCACGGTGGAGATGATCACCATGTTGCGCGCATCAGTGAGGGCGTCGCCCAGCTTGGCCAGCACGCTGAGGCCGACCACGGTGACCATGCCGAAAAGCAGGATCATGATGCCGCCCATCACCGGCATCGGGATGGTGGCAAGCGCACCTGACAGCTTGCCCGCAAATGACAGCGCGATAGCGAAGATCGCCGCCCAGGTCATGATTGCCGGGTTGAAGGCACGGGTCAGGGTGACGGCGCCGGTGACCTCGGAATAGGTGGTATTGGGCGGGCCGCCTAAGATGCCCGCGGCGGCAGTGGCCAGACCGTCGCCCAGCATGGTGTTCTGGATGCCGGGTTTCTCCATGTAGTCGCGCTTGGTCACATTGGAGATCGCCATGATGTCGCCGAAATGTTCAATCGCGGGCGCAATGGCGACGGGCAGAATGAACAGGATGGCGGCCAGATTGAACTCGGGCGCGACGAAATCCGGGACCGCGAACCAGGCGGCGCTGGCCAGCGGAGCGGTATCCACCAGGGATTGCCCGGTGACGGCGCCGAGGATCAGCGCGGCACCATAGCCGGCAGCGACGCCGGCCAGGATCGGCACCACGCGCATGATCCCACGGCCCAGAATAGCGGTCAGCATGGTGGTGCCGAGGGCAACAGCTGCAAGCAGAAGGGCGGTGTTTTTCGGCATCACCTGGGTGTCGCCGGCCAGGCCGGTGGCCATGTTGACCGCCACCGGCGCCAGCGACAGGCCGATCACCATGATCACCGGGCCGACCACCACGGGCGGCAGCAGCCGGTGCATGAAGCCCGCGCCAAAGGCGCGGATGGCAAAGCTGAGCGCCACATACAGAAGGCCCGCCGCTGCCAGCCCGCCGGTGGTCGCCGCCATGCCCCAGGTCTGCACGCCGTAGATGATCGGCGCGATGAAGGCAAAAGACGACGCCAGAAACACCGGCACCTGGCCGCGGGTGACGACCTGGAAGATCAGCGTTCCAAGTCCTGCGGTGAACAGGGCGACGCTGGGGTCGAGCCCGGTCAAGAGCGGCACCAGCACCAGCGCGCCGAAGGCGACAAACAGCATCTGGGCGCCGGTCAGCGCCTGTTTCGGGGAGAATTTGTAGTCGGCGTCCTGGGCTTCAGACACCGGAGTGCGGTCGCTGGTGGCGGTCATGGTGATGCTCGTTCATTGGTTCAGCCGCTTGCGCGGGAGGCTCCGGAGTGGAGGCCGGGCACAAAATCCGGCTGCTGGTAAACGGAAAACCCGGCTTTGACCATCCGGTCAGACGAAGATTCCGCCAATCGCGGGCAAGGTGTCGCAACGGGGCCGGGAAATTGCCGGTTTTCTGCAAGCCGGATAACGGTCAGACCGGGCCTGCTGCACTTGGCTGCATTTAATGGACCGCGACCTATGACCTTGGACAATGACCCTCTCCTGCAGCCGCTGCAAATCCGGCATCTGAGCCTGCGCAACAGGATCATGAGCACAGCCCATGCTCCGTCGTTCCAGGAGGGCGGCCATCCGCGCGACCGCTACCGGCTGTATCATGAGGAAAAGGCGCGGGGCGGCATTGCGCTGACGATGATCGGCGGCTCGACCAATATCGCGCCGGACAGCCCATCTGTCTTCGGGCAGCTCTATGCGGGCGATGACAGCATCATTCCGTGGTTCAAGAAACTGACCGATGGGGTGCGCAAGCATGGCGCGGCGGTGATGTGCCAGATCACCCATATGGGACGGCGCACCGCCTGGGATGACGGGCACTGGCTGCCGGTGCTGGGGCCGTCGGGGCGGCGGGAGCGGGCGCACCGGGCTTTTCCAAAGGTGATGGAGCAGGAGGATATCTCCCGTATAATCAACGATTTTGCCACCGCGGCACTGCGCTGCCGGGAAGGCGGGTTCGATGGGATTGAGCTGCTGTCGCATTCGCATCTGCTGGGGCAGTTCCTGTCGCCGCTGGTGAACACGCGCGAGGATGATTACGGCGGCTCGCTGGACAACCGGCTGCGGCTGACGCTGCAGGTCTTGGAGGCGGTGCGCGCGGCGGTGGGGCCGGATCTGATCCTGGGGATGCGGGTCACCGGCGATGAGCTGTCGGAAGGGGGCCTCAGCGCGGGTGAATGTTTTGCTGCGGCGCAGAAAATTGCTGCGGCGGGTGCTGTGGATTTCCTGAACGTGCTTGCGGGCGCGCCTTATGATGATCTGGGGCTGGCCGGCTGGGTGGCGCCGATGGGGATGCCCGCGGCGCCGGATCTGAATGTGGCGGGGGCGATCCGCGCGGCGGTGGATCTGCCGGTGTTCCATGCCGGCGGCGTGGCCGATATTGCCACTGCCCGCCATGCCCTCCGCGAAGGCCAGGCCGATATGATCGGCATGACGCGGGCGCATATGGCCGACCCCCATCTGGTGGCAAAGCTGCAGCGCGGCGCGGAGGAGCAGATCCGTCCCTGCGTGGCACTGGGTTATTGCGTCGACCGGGTGAACCAGGGCAAGCCCGCGGTCTGCGGCCATAACGCCGCAACCGGGCGCGAGGCTGTGATGCCGCATGTGCTCCCGCCTGCGCGGGAGCGGCGCAAGGTGGTGGTGGCCGGCGGCGGCCCGGCGGGGCTGGAGGCGGCACGGGTTGCGGCGGAGCGCGGCCACAGGGTGGTGCTGCTTGAGGCGAGCGGGCGGCTTGGCGGGCAAATCGTCTTGGCGGCCAAAGGCACGACCCGGCGCCAGATTTGGGGTGTAGCGGACTGGCTGATCTCGGAAGCGGAGCGGCTGGGCGTGGAGATGCGGCTGAACACTTACGCCGAGGCAGACGACGTGCTGGCCGAAAACCCGGACGCAGTGATCGTGGCGACCGGCGGCTGGCCGGAGCCACTGGAGATCCCCGGCGGTGATTTGATCACTTCCAGCTGGGAGGTGCTGGGCGGCGAGGCAAGGGTATCGGGCGCGGTTCTGCTGCTGGATGAATGCGGCGATCACGCCGCGCTGGTTGCGGCGGATGTGATGGCACGGGCGGGCTGTTCGGTCACGCTGGTGACGCCGGACCGGGTGGCGGCGCATGACTTGGGGCCAACCAATTCGGCGGTGGTGCTGCGTGATCTGGCGCGGCAGGGGGTGGCGCTGGAGTGCTTTCTTGAGGTGGTTTCCGTGGCCGCAGACGGGCGCCGCAAACGTATCACCCTGCGCCATGTCCTGACCGGGGAAGTGACCGAGCGGGTGGCGGATCATGTGGTCAGCGAACATGGTATCACTCCGGCGGATGATCTTTACCATGCGCTGAAGCCGCAGTCGCGCAACCTGGGTCAGTTGGACCACCAGGCAATGATTGCCGGAACCAGCCCTTTTGCCGCCATCAATCCGCAGGGCAGCTTCTGGCTGGCGCGGGCCGGTGATGCGGTGTCAGGGCGCAATATGCACGCCGCCATCTATGATGCGCTGAGACTCTGCAAGGATCTGTAATCTGCAATCAAGCGGAACCGCAGCGCGCCGTCAGGCGCGCTGCCACGCCCAACACCTTCCGGTGCAGCCGGCTGCGCGGAAAAGGGGGCGGGAGGCCCTGTCGAAACTGTTAAGGCACTGCGTTCTGCAGTTATGGCCCGGCGGTTTGGGCGCGGGCCTGCCTGGTGCCTGTGGCACTGTCAGGCGATAATATCCGGGGTCAGCCGGTCTTCGATCAAGGCGATCTTGTCCTTGAGGATGAGCTTTTGTTTCTTCAGGCGGCGGATTGTCAGCTGGTCGCTGGTCGGGCGCTCTTCCAGCGCGCCGATTGCTTCGTCCAAATCACGGTGCTGCCTGCGGAAAACCTCCAGCTCAACCTTGAGGACCTCATCTGTCTTCATCGACACATCTGTGGGTGCGTTCATTGGCGACTCAGTAAAGCTTAGGAATGAAGTGAGGCTGAAGATACTTCCTTAACTGCTTTTCCGCTAGACCTATGGGCACATGCTCTTGTGAAACCAGCAAGAACTTCCCATATTCTTCTGGAAGCGGCCGCCTGTTACGGGGCCGCGCGCATCCGTCGCTTTGGCATAAAGGACGAACACCGTGTCGAAACTTACCTTGGGCTCTTACCCGCATATGCTGGGGTTCGAGCAGCTGGAACGCCTGCTGGAACGCTCGGCGAAATCGGGCAACGAAGGCTATCCTCCCTATAATATCGAACAGACTTCCGACCATTCCTACCGCATCACCCTGGCCGTGGCCGGGTTCGCCGAAGAGGACCTGGCGATCACCGTCGAGGACCGCCAGCTGGTGATCCGCGGCCGCCAGCGCGACGACAGCGAGGGGCGGGTGTTCCTGCACCGCGGCATTGCGGCGCGCCAGTTTCAGCGCATGTACGTGCTGGCCGATGGCGTCGAAGTGGGCGAGGCGGTGATGGAAAACGGGTTGCTGCATGTGGATCTGACCCGTGCCCGGCCCGAAACCGTGGTTCAGACAATCAACATCAAAAAGGGGTAAGAGCAATGCATACACCGTTTGATTTCAGCCAGGGCGCAGACCGGACCGTCTATGTAAAGGCGGTTGCGGTGGCAGATCTTCCCAAAGACGTGCAGGACAGCGCGGGCGGCCATGCGCAGCTTTATGCGGTGCATGACGCGGAAGGCGGCCAGCTGGCGCTGGTGGCCGACCGCCATCTGGCCTATGTGCTGGCCCGGCAGAACGACATGACACCGGTTTCGGTGCATTGACGTCCGGGTAGCCGGGGCGCATCCGCCCGAAAGCGCTTGATTTTCCCAACAGCAGGCTCCCATTTTGGGGGCCTGAATTGTTTTGAAGACACCAGGTTCAAGGAAGGCGCATTTGATGTTCCGAACAATCCGCCCGATCGCAGCTGCATTGGGATTTGCCCTGCTGGCCGCTCCCGCTGCTGCCGATCCGTTTGTCAAATGCGTGCAGGGGCAGCTGGCGGATCTGGGATATGATCCCGGCCGCCGTGACGGGGTGCTGTCGCAGGCCACACTGCGCGCCTGGACGTCCCTGCGGCAGATACCCGCCGCGGCAAAGGCCGGGCATCTGGCGGGCCTGCCTGCGCTGACGCAGAAAACCGCGATCCATTGGTGCAGGGAGCTGCCGGCGCTGAAATCCGGGTTGGAAAAGCACCTGCCGTCAGCGGCGCAGGTCCGGGTTCTGGCAGATTCGCCAAACGCGGAAAAAGGCGTCCGGCAGGCCTATAAACGGACCCTGCGGTTCATGGACAGGGAATACGGTATCGTACTAGCCGGCAATATCGGCATCGCCGCTGCAGGAAATACCAAGACGGTTCAAACCTATGTGCGCCGTCTGCTCAGCCAGATGTCCAGCGCCCGGTTCAACCCGGATGCATCTATTGCCGCCCATTGCAACAAACCCTTTGGCGTCGCGGGGGCGGCCTATCTGAAATTCATGTATATCTGCTGGGACAATCCGCATCAGGCGGACAAGGCCTGGCTTAAGCGCTCGCGCAAATGGCTGGGGGCAATGATGGCGCATGAATACATGCATCTGGTGCAGGCGGAACTGGGCGGTGGCCGTGCAGAAGGGTTCAACGGTGCGGCGGTGCGGCGCCGGATGGGGCCCTCCTGGCTGGTGGAGGGCAGCGCCGAGCTGGTGGCGGCGCGATTTGGCAAGAAGGCCTTGCGCCTGCGCGCGCCGGGTCTGTCCGAGCTGCAGGATGCGTCCCTGAAATCGACGCAAAACCTAAAGGCAATGCGGGCACCTAGGACGGTCCGTACCGAAGGCGACTATGACTTTTCGCATTTTGCAGTGCATATTCTGACCCGGATACATGGCGAGGATGCCCTGTTTGGGTTCTGGAGGCAGCTTAGCACCGGCAAGAGCTGGGATCAGGCATTTCAGGATACATTCGGCACCGGCTTGAGCGCATTCGAGGCGCAGGTCATGGAACTGCGCAAGACACCGGGGGCTGCAAAGGCCTATATTGCGCAAATGCGGCGGAGGAACGCGTGATGACGGACTTCAATTTTGACTGGGTGGATGCCTTCTCGGGCCGCGCTTTTGGCGGCAATGGCTGCGCGGTGGTGCATGGGGCGGCACATCTGCCCGAGTCTGTCTGCACCGCTTTCGTGCGGGAGACCTCGCTGGTGGAATGCACGTTCACTGGCCCGTCCGACGCGGCGGATGTGAAGGTGCGGTATTTCCTGGCCAGCCGCGAAATCCCCTTTGCCGGTCATCCGACAATTGCGACGGTGGCGGCGATGCGGGACCGGGGGCTGATCGCCGGGGACAGCATCACGCTGGAAACCGGGGCGGGGATTGTGCCGGTGACGCTGGAGGATGATCTGATTTCGATGACCCAGGTGGCGCCTGAATTCGGCCCCTTTGCCGATCCCGCGCTGGTGGCGGCGGCGGTGTCGCTGCCGGTAGAGGCGATCATGGGCCGCCCGCAGAAGGTTTCGACCGGGCTGCCGTTCTGCGTGACGGTCCTGCGCGACCGCGCGGCCCTGGAGGCGGCAGAGCTGAACCTGGAGGCGCTGGCAGCGCTGGGCAATTCCCTGGGTGCCGATGGCATCGACATGATGGAGCCGTTTCTGGTGGTGCTGGAGGGCGCGACAGAGGCCGGTGATACGTTTTCGCGCCTGCTTATGGCGCCGCCGAGCCCGCCGGAGGACCCTTTTACCGGCTCCGCGACCGGCGCCATGGCGTCGTATCTGTGGCGCCACGGGCTGATGGAAAGGTCTGAGTTTACCGCCGAGCAGGGCCATGGCCTTGGCCGTCCCGGCCAGGCACGGGTGGTGCGGATCGGGTCTGCGGATGCGATTGAGGGCGTGCAGGTGGCGGGCGAAGGCTTTGTGCTGATGCGCGGCACGGTGGATTTGCCGGACACCGTTTAGGTTTCAGGGGATCTGCAGGCGCTTCCTGGCGGATCCAGCTGCGGGTCCGGCGCCATAACGGCACGGCGGCGGCCATGGCCCTGCGGGGCGGGCAGCAAGCGCTTTTCCTTTACCGAATTTTAGAGGCGCATGGCGGATAGTCTCAAAAAACCGCATTTGCCTCAAAATAGGGAAAGTAAGAATTGCTTCAAAATCAGACGCCCCAACCGCCTCAATTGCGCCGGCATCCGGACACAAAAGAAGCAGAGAGGCTGGTCCGGCTGGCAAAATCCGAATCCCTGGGCGACGGCGGCATCCGGACATCGCATATCCTATCGGACGCGCTGGCGGCAGACCCCTGCCACCACGAAGCGCAGGTGCTGCAGGAGCGGCTGCATCAGGCGTTTGTGCCCCGCTGGCATTTCCCGATGCTTGCGGACAAGGCCCGCAACCGGGCCTATGCCCAGGCCATCGCGGCCAAGGTGCGGCCGGGGGATGTGGTGCTGGATATCGGCTGCGGTGCGGGTCTTACGGCAATGCTGGCAGCACGGGCCGGGGCAAAACATGTCTACACCTGCGAGCAGCAGCCGCTGATTGCCAGGGCAGCGGAGCAGGTTATCGCGGATAACGGGCTGAGCAGCCGGATCACGGTCATTCCGAAATGGTCCCACGATATTGTCATAGGCGAGGATATGCCGGAGCAAGCGGATGTGGTGATCTCAGAGATCGTCGATACTGTATTGCTGGGTGAGGGGGCGCTGGCGACACTGACCCATGCCATGGGCGCGCTGGCCAAACCGGATGCGCGGGCGGTGCCTGAACGGGGAACGTTGAAAGCGCAACCGGTGGAATGCAGCGGGCTGCTGGATCTGTGGCGGCCGCAGGAGGCGGAGGGCTTTGATCTGAGCGCCTTTCACCCCTTTGCCCGCGTTGCCCAGCTGACGCCGAATGATCTGGAAACCTGTGCGCTGCGGCCTTTGGGGATGGCAAAGGACCTGTTTCAATTTGATTTCACCCGGCCGGACATTAACCCGGCGCGGGCCGCCAAAGATCTCATCTGTGCAGGCGCCGGCACCATCCATGCGGTCTTTGTCAGTTTTGAGATGGAACTGGCCCCCGGCATTCTGGTGTCAAACGGCTTGCAGTCCGGCGGCCATTGGGGGCGGACGGCGTTTCTGCTGGATCAGCCGGTGTTTGCGGAGGCCGGCGCGCAGTTGCGGGTGACCGCGCAGCATGACGCGTCGCAGCTGAGCCTGTCGGTGCACGGATTGGCACCCCGCGCCGGGGATGCGGAATCTGCTGCCCTGTGGGTGACCGGGGCACGCAAGGGCGGGTACACTCTGCGCGTCCGCGACCGGATAACCCCAGCGGAAAGTGCGGTCCAGGCTCCGCAGATTGCTAAAGGTTCCGGCAATCAGGCGCAGTCTTACCACTAAGCAGGCTGACTGGAAACGGAAGCGGCCCGCCAAAGGGCGGGCCGCTTTCTTGTTTCTTCAGGCTGTCCGGATCAGCCGGAGATCAGCCCCATGCTTTCCAGCTTCAAGAGCACTTGGTGGGCGCAGTTGTCGACGTCGACGTTTTCAGTCTCAACCGACAGCTCGGGGTTCTGCGGCACGTCGTAGGGGTCGGAAATGCCGGTGAACTCCTTGATCTTGCCTTCACGCGCCAGCTTGTACAGGCCCTTGCGGTCGCGGCGTTCGCACTCCTCGATCGTGGTGGCAACATGCACTTCGACAAAGGCGCCGAAGGCTTCGACGTCTTCGCGCACGGCGCGGCGGGTGGTGGCATAAGGCGCGATCGGGGCACAGATTGCGATGCCGCCGTTCTTGGTGATCTCAGACGCCACGTAGCCGATGCGGCGGATGTTGAGGTCGCGGTGCTCTTTCGAGAAGCCCAGCTCGGAGCTGAGGTTTTTCCGTACAATGTCGCCATCCAGCAGGGTCACCGGGCGGCCGCCCATTTCCATCAGCTTGACCATCAGCGCGTTGGCAATAGTGGATTTGCCGGAGCCGGAGAAGCCGGTGAAGAACACGGTGAAACCCTGCTTGGAGCGCGGCGGCTTGGTGCGGCGCAGTTCCTTCACAACCTCGGGGAAGGAGAACCACTCGGGGATTTCCAGGCCTTCGGCCAGACGGCGGCGCAGTTCGGTGCCGGAGATGTTCAGGATGGTGACGTTGTCGCGATCTGCAATCTCGTCGTTCGGCTCGTACTGGGCGCGCTCCTGCACATAGACCATGTGCTTGAAATCGACCATTTCGCAGCCGATTTCGGACTGGTTGGCGCGGTACAGCTCCTGGGCATCATAGGGGCCGTAGAAGTCTTCGCCAGCCGAGTTCTTGCCCGGGCCTGCGTGGTCGCGGCCAACGATGAAGTGGGTGCAGCCGTGGTTGGCGCGGATCAGGCCGTGCCAGACAGCTTCGCGAGGGCCGGCCATGCGCATGGCCAGGTTCAGCAGCGACATCGAGGTGGTGGCAGCCGGATATTTGTCCAGCACCGCCTCGTAGCAGCGCACGCGGGTGAAATGGTCCACATCGCCCGGTTTGGTCATGCCGACAACCGGATGGATCAGCAGGTTGGCCTGGGCTTCCTTGGCGGCGCGGAAGGTCAGCTCCTGGTGGGCGCGGTGCAGCGGGTTGCGGGTCTGGAACGCAACCACTTTGCGCCAGCCGACTTTGCGGAAATAGGCGCGCAGCTCGTTCGGGGTGTCGCGGCGGCCGCGGAAGTCATAATGCACGGGCTGCTGGATGCCGGTGACCGGACCGCCGAGGTAGATCTTGCCGGCCTGGTTGTGCAGGTAGTTGACAGCCGGGTGCGCATCGTCGTCGGCGCCAAACACCTTCTCCGCTTCGCGCGATTTGTTCGGCTCCCAGCGGTCGGTGACGGTCATGGTGCCCAGGATCACGCCTTCCTGGTCGCGCAGGGCGATGTCCTGGCCGATTTCGATGCTGCCGGCAAAGTCTTCGGACACATCCAGGGTGACCGGCATCGGCCACAGAGAGCCGTCGGCCAGGCGCATGTTCTCGACAACACCGTTATAGTCGTCTTCCGACAGGAACCCTTTGAGCGGGTTAAAACCGCCGTTCATCAGAAGTTCCAGGTCGCAGATCTGGCGCGGGGACAGGTCCCAGCTGGTCAGGCCGGCTGCTTCGACCTTCAGTTTCTGCGCGCTTTCGTAGGAAACATAGAGCTCTGGGATGGGAGCCAGGTTGCTTTGCATAGGATGAGTCCTGTGTTTGAGAGGGGGCAGGCCGCTTGCCGCGCCTGTAAGTTCCGCGTGCAGCGCGTTGTATTCTGCGAGCTTGCGGGCGAGGAATTGATCGGTGAGACGCATTTTTTCCACCGCGCCCCGGGTGGTCAGCGAATAGGCAAACCGCTGGCGTTTGTCGGGGCCGGAACGGCTGCTGATGGTGATCAGGCCGGATTCGGCGGCACTGCGCAATTGCGTGTTCAGCCCGCCTAGCGAAATCCCCAGCGCAGCAGCCGTGGCCCGCTGCGAAGCATCCGGCGCCGCATCAAGCTGGCGCAGGAGCCGGAAGAGCAGATCTTCCTCGTCAGGGGTGGATATGGTCTGGGTTTCTGGCACGGCTCAACGGATCAAAGTGTGTTCACGCGTGAACGCATTGCATGGTTTGTCAGCAAAGCAAAGTGCAAATTCCGAAGGATTGGCGATTTTCTGCTGCGTTGTTTTGCTGCAACGGGGCAGGGCGGACGGCAGGTTATCCACCTTGGGCGGGCTGATGCGGGCCGCCTGTCCGGCTTGTCTGGCAGCGGCGGACAGGTGTTTTGCGCAGGCTGCGGCCGGCTTAACGCTGTTCTGCGGCCAGGGTCCGCGGCAGGGCAGCAGCAAAGGCCACGGGCAGGGCCTGGAGCGGTTCGGCAACGCCGCGCAGCTCAAAGGCCTCAAGCGCCAGATGATCCGAGTCGTACCCGGCGGCTTCCAGCACGCGGGCTGATATCAGAAGCTCGACGCCCAGATCCTTGGTCTTGGCCTCCAGCCGGCTGGCGGTGTTGACGCTGCCGCCGATGATGGTGCGCGGCGCATGGCCGGCGCTGCCGATTTCGCCCAGAACCAGCTCGCCCAGATGGATGCCGATACCAATGCGGATCTCGGGTTCGCCATCCGCTGCCAGCTGGGCATTGAAGTCCTGCAGCGCATGGCCGATGGCGGTGGCGGCGTCCAATGCGGCCTGGGCCGAGCGGGCGGGGGAGCGGGCCTCGAACAAAGCCAGCAGGCCGTCGCCAAGGTATTTGTCCACGGTGCCGCCGGCGCCGGTGACGGCGGGCACGATGGCGTCAAAGAAGCGATTGAGCAGGAACACCACGTCATAGGGCAGCTGGCCGGCGGTGCGGGCGGTAAAGCCGCGCATGTCCAAAAACAGAATGGCAAGCTGCTGTTCACTGCCCTGGCTGGCATGGGCGCGGCCCTTTTGCCCGTCGGGGCGGAACATGCGGGTGACGGTCAGCGGCGCCTCTGGCCGGATCTGGCAGGCCAGCCGCATGTTGGCGGGGGCTTTGACCCGTTCCAGGCTGCGGGCCTCTGGCGGGGCGGGCGGCGGCAGGTGATCGCCGCCTTCGTCCACTACTACCCGGCAAGTGGTGCAGCGCCCCTTGCCGCCGCAGAGCGAGGTATGCTGGACCCCGTTGGCCTGGGACATCTGCAGCAGGGTCATGCCGCGTTCGGCGCGGATTTCGGGACCGAAGGCATAGCGGATCTGCACTGCCCGGCGGCGGCGCAGCAGCCGGGCCAGCAGATGGGCCGCCGATGTCAGTCCCAAAAGGATGAGGAAACCGGTGAACCAGCGGCTGTCGGCCTGGACCAGTTCGGCAAAATCCTCGCGGCTGGGCCAGTTGAAATCCGCCATCAATCCGGCGCGCCGGCTGCCTTCGGTAAACAGGTCATAGATGCGGCGGCCTTCGGTCAGAAGACCCGCCAGGGCAAAGCCGGGAATAAAGACCGCCAGCCCGGCCATCCAGGGGATCAGCGGCCGCCACCAGCGGGTCAGGCGCAGCCAGTAGTGCAGGCCCATGCAGCCGTGGATCCATACCGCCAGCAGCAGCGCGCTTTGCTGCCAAACCTCAGGGGAGGCCCACATCAGCACGATTTGATAAGGGTATTCATCGTTGACGCCGTAGATTTCATGCGCATAGCGGGTGAACACCAGATGGCTGAGCAGCTGCAGCGGGATCAGCAGGCCCAGCAGGGTTTGCAACCCCTCGCCGAAGTGCATCCTAAGGCTGCGGCGGCGGGCCAGGTTCCACAAGGCAAGGCCCGCGTGCAGGATCAGCGAGGCATAAAGGATCAGGCCGCCTGCCCGGCTGCGGGTGATCAGCTGGCGGATGTCCTGGAAGTCATCCATCCATTCGGGCGACAACAGCCCCAGGCCGATGTTTATGAAATGGAAGAAGGCATAGGTAAGCAGCACCAGCCCGGTGATGATCCGGGTGCGGCTGATCCAATTGCCTTGCCAGAGTGCGCTTGCCACCCCGGTCCTCCTGTTTCGCGGTTTCCGGGGTGCAGACTGCGGCGGGCAGGCGCGCCGGTCAAGGCAGCACGGCGTTTACACCGGGGGCCGGTCTGCCAGCAGGCGGCTTTCCTTTTGTTTCAAAACCCTGCGGGCGGCAGGGTAGCCGCTGCCGCCGGCCAGTGCGAGATCGGGGAACAGCGCCAGGATCTCCTGCCTCGCGGCGGCACCGCCGCCGTCCAGAAGCTGGCTGCCGGGCTGGAAGCTTTCGGTCCAGAGACCGTTTGAGAACACCGCCTGATGGCGCTCGAACAGCAGGTGCACATAAGTGGTTCGGGCGACCAGCTGTCTGGCGACGCCCGGATGCGCCTGCAGGTGGGCGGCGGCAGAGAGCACCTCCGGCTCTTCGAACAGCATCTGGCAGGCGGCGCCTTTCAGCAGCAGCCGGTGCTGCGGCGAGATCCAAAGATCCTGGGCAGGCTGGCCGGGGCCAAAGGCATCGGCCGCAACCCGCACCGGCTGCAGATGCGGGCAGGCCTGTATCCAGTCAGGCCCTATCCGGCGGATGCCAACCCAAAGAACCGGTTGAAAACCATTGTCTCGGGTCAGCACCCGGTCGCCGGGGCGTAGCTGTTCCACCGGGCGCAGGCCCTGGTCGGTGCAGATGGCGGTGCCGGTCACGAAACAAGGCACAAAGCTGTCGTATTGGGAGGTGCCGGTATTGCTGCCGGAGGTTTTCTGGTACCGCGCGCCGTCCTTCAGCGGGGTATCGGTGGAATACCCCCAGACATCCTGCGTGACGCCGTTCCGGGAAAACACGGTGATGGTGATGACCGGGCCGAACGGATTGCCGCCGGTATCAAGCTGTTGCACGTAGTGGTGCGATTCGGCCTCGACCGGGGTGCCGCTGGCCACCATGGAGCCGCCATCGACGATGGTATGGCCGCCTGACTGGTCATCCTCCATCGTATCAGCATCGCCGGCAGTGTCGTCGAGAGTGACCTGTTCGATGGCGTAGCTGGAATCATAGATGAAAACCGTGCCAACGGGGGTGTCCGAATTGTTGATGATCGAGCTGCCCGGCGTCATATGGGGGGAGCCGTCATCGACGGTAAAAGCGTCCGCATTGAACGCGCTTAAAGTTCGTATCGCCATTTCAGCCCCCCGGCAGAACGATCTGAGGTGCAGTCGCTTTCGCGAGGGTTTTGCGGTGTTTTGTCTAATGCCGGGTTAAGGCGCCGCAGAAAGGCAGATGAATTTTTCGATGCCTGTTTGGCTAAGTGCGGTCACGTGTGAAATGCTGTTTTAGTCATGCATTTCAGAGGTTCGTTTGCTTGATTATGGCCTGCGGCGAACCGGCGCAGGCGGCCGCGCCGCATGGCCGCGCCGGGCCTGCGGTCCTTACTGCCGGCCAAAGGTAAAGCTAAACGGGTTGGCTGAGTTTCAGCCTTCCGCGGGCAGGCTCAGCCCTCCAGCCCCCAGCCGTCCGGTGCGAACCCGTGGGACAGCGCAGCGCGGGTGGCCACTTCCTCGCCGATCCAGATGCCGGTGGCGGAAATGATCTGCTCCGGCAGGGTGGTGATCAGGCAGGGGGTGCCGTCTTCGGTGTTCTCTGCGCTGACCCAGCTGCAGCTGTAGCCCTCGCGGCTGAGTTCTTCGGCCAGGGGCTGCCAGTCAGCGCCGTCGCGGGCGGGGACAAAGAAGTAATCAACGTCCGCCGCCTCGGGCAGGCCGTGTTCGGCCCGCAGATCGTTGAACGCCGCAACAGTTCCGGCCCGCTGGGTTTCGAAATCATGCGGCATCCGGGCCTACTCCTGCTCAGCCAGGAAGCGTTCGGCGTCCAGTGCTGCCATGCAGCCCATGCCGGCTGAAGTGACCGCCTGGCGGTACTTGTGGTCGGTGAGGTCGCCAGCGGCAAAGATGCCGGCAATCGAGGTTTCGGTCGAGCCGGGTTTGACCTGGACATAGCCGCCGTTGTGCAGCTCCAGCACGTCCTTGACCAGCTCATTGGCGGGGGCGTGGCCGATGGCGACAAAGACGCCTTTGCAGGGAATTTCCTTTAACTCGCCGGTTTGCACGTTCTTGACCACGATGCCCTCAACCCCCAGCGGGTTTTCGGTGCCCACGACCTCTTCCAGGGTGTGGAACCACAGCGGTTCAATCTTGTCGTTCTTCATCAGGCGGTCGATCAGGATCTTCTCTGCGCGCAGCTCGTCGCGGCGGTGGATCAGGGTCACCTTGGAGGCGAAATTGGTCAGAAACAGCGCCTCTTCCACGGCGGTGTTGCCGCCGCCGATCACCACGATCTCCTGACCGCGGTAGAAAAAGCCGTCGCAGGTGGCGCAGGCGGAGACGCCGAAACCTTTGAATTTTTCTTCCGATTCCAGACCCAGCCATTTGGCACGGGCACCTGTCGCCAGGATCACCGCATCGGCAGTGAAGGTTGTGCCGCTGTCGGCCTTGGCCACAAACGGGCGCGCGGACGTATCGAGCGAGGTGATATAGTCGCCGATGACCTCGCAGCCCATCGCCTGGGCGTGCTCCTGCATCTTGATCATCAGGTCGGGGCCCTGCACCTCGGTGAAGCCGGGGTAATTCTCGACCTCGGTGGTGGTGGTCAGCTGGCCGCCGGGCTCAATGCCCTGAACCAGAACCGGTTCCAGCATGGCACGGGCGGCATAGACCCCTGCGGTATAGCCTGCAGGCCCGGAGCCGATGATCAGAACCTTGGTGTGGCGCGTCTCGCTCATGTGTGTTCCCCACGTAATGCAGCCTGGCGGGCGTGCCGCCGTCAGACACTGCATATAGCGGCAGGGACCGCGGGCTTAAACCCCCAAGGCTTGGCATGCGGCGGGGTGCAAATCTGCCGGGGAGGCGCGCATTGCGGCTTGCGCCTTTGGGGTGCAAAGAATATTGCGCGACGATGAAACATTATTGCGCGGCCCGGCGGCGGTGCTATAAGAAACGCAAATTCCACAGGAGCTTTGAACATGGTCACAACCCGCCTTGATCCGATTGATCGCAAGATTCTGTCGGAGCTTCAGGCCGATGGGCGGATGACCAATGTGGAGCTGGCCAAGCGGGTCGGCATTTCGGCGCCGCCCTGTCTGCGCCGGGTGCGCGCATTGGAGGAGGCCGGTCTGATTCACGGCTACCACGCCGATGTGAATTCCCGCGAGCTGGGGTTCGAGGTGCAGGTCTTTGCCATGGTGGGGCTGGAAAGCCAGGCCGAGGTGGAGCTGAGCGCCTTTGAGGAGAAATGCCGCAGCTGGCCCTTGGTGCGCGAGTGCCACATGCTGAACGGCGAGGTGGATTTCATCCTGAAATGCGTCTCACCGGATCTCAGCACCTTCCAAAGCTTCCTGACCGGCGATCTGCTGACCACGCCGAATGTGGCCAGCGTCAAGACCTCGCTGGTGATCCGCGGCGCCAAGGATGAACCGGGTGTGCCCTTTGAGGTGCTGGAAGAGCGGCTGGCCCGCGAGGCATAAGGTGCGAACACGCAGCGGTTTGACATGAAAAGCCGGGCAGCAGCGTGCCCGGCTTTGTTGTGTATTGCGGGGCCGTCAGGCGCCCCTTCAGCTTACAGAACGGCCGGGCTGGATCTGTTGCTGCCGGCCCTGGAATAAGCCAGCGGGCCAAAGTCCCGGATGCTGTCGGCATGGGCAAACATGTTCAGAAACAGTGTCTTGATCGCGTAACTGGCCAGTTTCAGCGCATCCGGTCCCGGATGGTAGGTCTCAAATTCCAGCCCGCCGATGGTGATTGCTGCGTGACGCGGCAGGCAGAGGTGGTACATGTCCACCGGCGTCGGCGGAGCGGTTTCAAAGATGCTCATTCCGTCCTGGAACTCCGCAACCGGGGTCAGCAGCTGTCCGCTGTCCGCGCTCTGCAGGTGCGGCGGGGTGCGCAGCAGCCGTGCCGCAGGTCCGGCAACAAGGCTGGAAGCCGGTTTTTGCAGGCCCAGGCTGTCGGCCATGAAACTGGTCAGGCGGTGGCTGCGGCCGCGGCTTCCGGGGCGTGCGGGCAGAATGCTGGTGTGGCCGATCCAGACAAGCGGCTGGCTGCCGCCGCCGCTGGTCAGGATGTCATCGCCGGGCAACAGGTCTTCGATGGCAACCGGGCCGTTGGCGGTTTCCACCAATGAGCCGCGGGAAAATGCGCAAAAGGCGTCTTCGAACAGCGGCAGGGCAGGCGCAATGTGGCGGGTTTCGGAAATCGCACCGCTGGGCAGGAGGCTGCTGACCTCATAGCGCCGCAATTGCGGCTTGGTTGCACTGCGCAGCGCTGCCGGATCCTGCAGGAACGCATTGGCTTCAATTGCATTGGCTGCAGCTTTCTGCAGCGAGTGGGCGATGGTCATGCTGCCACCTTTCCTTTCAAACTGCCCGTTTGCATCGGCCCCCACCGGCAACACAGACGTGCTTGAACGTTATGTATGTGCTCTAAATGGCGGGATTTAATTCTAATTGTCAAAAAATCTGAAGCAAACTGGTTAACATCAGGCCGGTCCTGACACCGTTGCGGGCGGGTTCCGGCGGCAGGCCGGAGCGGAGTTAAGACGATTCGGCTAAGGAAGCGTCAAGCGGCCGCCGGCGTTTGCTTAGACCGGTTGGGTGCCCTGACGGCGGCTGGCCGGGCTGGCGCGTTTGCGCCAGGGGAGGCCGCCGGCAGGGCACCCGTCCCCGGCGTTAACCCAGTTTCTGCTTTGCGGCCCGGCTGCGGGGCTGGCTGCAAGTCTGGCCATCGCGGCGGCGCGCGGCGGCCCAAGGCAGAGTCACGGTCTCGCTCTTGGCGGAGCGGATGATGGAGGCAATAAAACGCTTGTTCATCTTCATGGTCTGGTCTGTCCTTCGCCCGGCAGCCGGCCTGGATGCGGGGCTGCTGCTAGTGTTGTTCTGACCTTTTTATGGGTAACCTTTGCGCCGCGAATATGACCGGATACGGGCAATTTCACCCGTGCGCCGCAGCGGCGCACGGTATCAGTCCGCCTGGTGAAGTTGTGGTTAAGGTGCTGGAGAGGAACAATAAATTACCATCTTGCTGCGGGGATGCCGCAGCGGAAGGTGAGGAATGCGGCGAAATTTAATAAAACTCGCCACAATTTCCCTGGTTAACGGAGCCTTAAAGCCTGATGCAGGAGATCAGGCGGCCGTAGTCGGCCTCTTTCGCGTGGGTCGCGCGGCGGTAGGAGTAGAATTTCTCAGGCTCGGAGTAGGTGCAGTGACGGGTCCATTCGGCCATGCCTGCACCGGCCTGGCGCAGTTTGTGCAAGCCCAGGCCCGGCAGGTCGAACAGGTAGCGGCCGCCTTCGCCATTGGCAAAGAACCGGGCGTAGCCGTCGTCCTGCATCACGAAATCTTCAAAGAACTCAGGGCCGACCTCATAGGCGCGCTGCGAGATCGCGGGGCCAATCACTGCCGCCGTGTCCTCGCGCCGGGCGCCGAGGCCCTCCATTGCTTCCAGCGTGGCCTCCAGCACCCCGTCCAGAGTGCCGCGCCAGCCCGCATGGGCGGCGCCGATGACGCCGGCCTCGGGGTCGCAAAACAGCACCGGCTGGCAGTCGGCGGTCAGTATCGACAACGCCAAACCAGGTATATTGGTGACCATGGCGTCGGCGCGGGGGCGGTCCTGCGAGGGTTCTGTGACCACCAGCACATCGGCGCTGTGGACCTGATGCACGGCGCTGAGGTTCTCGGGCGGCACCTCCATCGCGGCGGCCACGCGGGCGCGGTTGATCTGCACTGCTTCGCGCTGATCGGTGGAGCCCAGGCCGCAGTTCAGCCCGTGGTAGATGCCCGAGGAGGCGCCGCCCCTGCGGGTGAAAAAGCCGTGCCGCACCGGGCCAAGCAGATCGGACGTGAGAATTTCAAGCGTCATGGGTTCAATCCTGGCAAAGGAGCGGCCGTCGAGGGATAGAGGCCGAGCACTTTGAACAGGTTTCCCATTTCATCGGGGTGCGTCAACCGCCGATGTGCGGCGATCAGGGAGTCCAGCGGCTCACCCTGCAGCGGCGCGGCCAGGGCGCGGGCGCGGTCAGTGATGCCGAGACGCTCCAGAAACACTCCCTGCGGGGTGAGGCGAGTATAGGCGCAACCGGCGGTTTTGGCGGCTATTGCCAGCGCCTCGAAATCCACATGGGCGGTCAGGTCGGCCTCGCCGGGGGCCAGCAGCGGATCAGCGGGTTTATGGGCGCGCAAGGCTTGCAGGGTATCGCCAAGGGCGCGCCAGTCGCCATAATCCACGATCAGAGCCGCGCCGCCATGGGCAGCGATTCGGGATGCGATGGCCTGAGTGACGGGGGCGGCGGCGTCGCAAATTTCAACCAGATCGCCCTCCTGGGTGTCTTGCAGGCGGTGATCCAGGGCGGGCTGCGGCGCGGCAGGGCTGAGGCCGAAGGCCAGCCTGCCGTCTGTCAGGCCGATGCGCCGTTCGCTCCAGTTATCGCCGCTGCGGATGAATTGGCGGATGGGCAGGGCGTCAAAGAATTCGTTGGCTACCAGCAGTAGCGGCTGGTCCGGCAGGGCGTCCGCAGAGTTCAGCCATTCGGGGGCGTATGCCTCCAGCGTCCTGGCTTGGGTGCTGCGCAGTTTCGGTGAGGCCTCGATCAGTTTGATCTGCATCGCCGCATGGAACCCCGGCACGCCGCGGGTGGCGCGCAAGAGGTCCGCCATCAGGGTGCCACGGCCCGGTCCCAGTTCGGCAAGCGTGAAGGGGGCCGGGGCGCCTTGGTCAAGCCAGCATTGGGCCAGGGCGAGGCCGATCAGTTCGCCGTACATCTGACTGATTTCCGACGCGGTGGTGAAGTCTCCCTTGGCGCCCAAGGGGTCACGGGTGGTGTAATAGCCATACTGCGGGTGCAGCAGGCACTCCCCCATATAGGCGGCAACAGACATCGGGCCATCCGCCTGGATGCGGGCGGCAAGGTGATCTGCCAGGCTCATGCCGGGCTCCGGGAGGCATGGCGGGCGCGCAGCAGGAACCAGAGGCCGATGGCGATCATCGGCAGCGACAGCGCCTGGCCCTGGGTGATCCCGAAGCCGTCGATATGCCAGGCCAACCCCAGCGGATTGCCGGGAGAGACGAACTGCGCATCCGGCTGGCGGAAGAACTCAACTATGAAACGGGCGAGGCCGTAGCCCGCGAGGAACACGCCCAGCAGGCGGCCCGGGGTGTGAAACGCATTGCGGCGCCAGGCGAGGTACAAGAGCAGGGCGCCGAGGATCAGCCCCTCCATCCCTGCCTCATACAGCTGCGAAGGGTGGCGGGCGCAAAGCTGACCCAGCGCCTGGCCGCAGTCCTGCGCGGCGGGGCCGGGAAAGGCGACGCCCCAGGGCAGATCCGTGGGGCGCCCCCAAAGCTCGGCATTGATGAAGTTGGCCAGCCGTCCCAGCAGCAGGCCCGGTGCCACGGTATGGGCAACCAGATCGGCGATCTGCAGTTTCGGGATGTTGTGGCGCGCGGCATAGATCAGCGTCGCCAGAACCACGCCGAGCAGGCCGCCGTGAAAGGCCATGCCGCCCTGCCAGATCTTCAGGATCTCAGCCGGATGCGCCTGGTAATAGGCGGGCTGGTAGAACAGCACAAAACCCAGGCGCCCGCCCAGGATCACGCCGAGGATGATCCAGGTCAGCAGATCCTCGACCTGCTGCGGCTTCATCGGCGGCTGCTGCGCGGGCCACAGCCCAGGACGGCGCAGGGCCGCGACAGCCAGCCGCCAGGCAATGACGATCCCGGTGATATAGGCCAGCGCATACCAGCGCAGGGCGAACTCAAATGAGCCGAGGGAGATCGAGAAAATCTCGGGCGAAAGGTCGGGGAATTGGATCATGGCCTGCATATGCGTCTGAATGCCTCTGGTCTTCGGGGGAAGTCAACGGCTTGCAGCCGCGCGCCCGCTTCCCCATATAGGAGTCAGCCCCGAGACGGAGAAGAGCATGCAGACCCGCAACAAGATCCTGGACGATATTTCCCAGCTGATGACCAATGCGATGGGCGTGGCCCAGGGCGCCAAGGACGAGGCGGACACCGCGCTGAAAAGCATGATCGACCGCTGGCTGGCCGACCGTGATTTCGTCACCCGCGAGGAGTTTGACGCGGTGCGCGCCATGGCACAGAAAGCGCGCGAGGAGAATGAGGCGCTGAAGGCGCGGCTGGATGCGCTGGAGGCCGCGCAGAAATAACCGGGCAGTGCTGGCCCGAGAATGAGCCTGCTGCGGCGAGATGCTGCGGCGGGTTTTTTTGTGCCATGGTGAACACGCATAGCAGATCTGCGGTGACGCAGGGGGGGGGGGGCATGCGCCGCTTTACGCATGCTGGGCCGGAAACCGCACCGCCTTTGCGGAAGGTGCGGCGCGAGTTGGACAGCGAAGCACGGTTGATTGGCCGGGGCCGGGATCACGAACTGTGCGGGGGCCGCGTTCCGGTAAGTGTTCGGCCGGGCTGCGGGTGAAGCAGTCGTTGAAGCTTCATGCCTTGCGGCCCGGTTTGTTCGCGATGCAGAACTTCGGGGCTGTGCTCGCGATGGACCGTGCGGGCTGAGGTCAGACCGAAATGATCCAAACGGCAATCAAGCTTACGGTCAGATAGACAAGCGTGTTGACCATCCAGCGGATGAGGCCGGCTTCGCCCTCCGGGTCGACGCCAAGGCGTTCACAGACTTTGGTTCCAGGCCACAGAAATGCTTCGGACAGTGTCATGGGGCGGCTCCTTAATGGGTAAGCGCGATGAATAAAGAAACACCTAAAAGAATAAATACGCATTGTAAATGCTTAATTTATGCGGCGGGAGGCCGGTCAAACGCACGCATGGTTTTGCAAGAGAGCAATCAGCCGGGGTGATGCTGGGCCGGGTGGAATTGTCCGGTGCGTGATCCGGCCGGAGACCGTACAGGAAGCGGTTTCAATTCTGGTTTTTAAATGCTACGCAGAGGCCGGCATCTAGGGGGCTGTGGATAGTTCATCCACAAGTTATTGCAGATATCCCCAAAATAAGGGTTGCCAGATCATCAATTCAGCCCCACCATATCTTGTATGGGAGCGGGGATGCGTCCCCGGCCCGTAGCAGAATAAACTAGCTATAGGGAAACTCTGTGCCCGGTAAGCTAGGCAAAGAGAGAGGTGGCAAAATGGCACTATCCGAGCTTCACTTGGAAGAAGACATCCACCCCATAGACATCGTCGAGCATTTGGCGTCGCACCATGATTGGGACTTTGACCGGGTTGGTGATGACCAGATTGCCATGTCGGTCGAGGGGCAGTGGCGCACCTATTCGCTGACGCTGGCCTGGTCGGGCTATGAGGAATGCCTGCGGCTGGTCTGCAGCTTTGAAATGGAACCCCCGGAGGCCGAGCTGCCGCGGCTCTATGAGCTGATCAACAGCATGAACGACCAGTGCTGGGAAGGCTCCTTTACCTATTGGGCGGATCACAAGCTGATGCTGTTCCGCTATGGGCTGATGCTGTCCGGCGGCCAGATGGCCAGCCCGCAGCAGATCGATGCGATGCTGAACGCAGCGGTTGCCAATGCGGAACGCTACTATCCGGCGATCCAGCTGGCAGTCTGGGGAAAGCGCAGTACCCAGGACGCGATGCAGGTCGCCATTGCAGAGGCCTACGGCCGGGCGTAAACCTGAGCCCTGAACCTGACACCAAGGGGAGGGGCGACATATGGATATGCAAGAGATTGCCGCGCGCGGGCTGGTACTGCTGGGCTGCGGCAAGATGGGATCGGCGATGCTGGCCGGATGGCTGGAGTGCGGGTTGCCCGCGGCGTCGGTCTGGGTGATTGACCCGCACCCCTCGGACTGGCTGCAGGGCACCGGTGTCCATATCAACGCAGAACTGCCCGCGGCGCCGGGCATCGTTCTGATTGCCGTCAAGCCGCAGATGATGGGCGCCGCGCTGCCGGTGCTGCAAAGCTACGGCAACGGCGCCACCCTGTTCATTTCCGTTGCCGCGGGCACCTCGATTGCCACCTTCGAGGACGTTCTGGGGGCGCAGTCGCCGATCGTGCGGGCGATGCCGAACACGCCGGCCGCCGTGGGCCGCGGCATTACTGCGATTATTGGCAATGCTCATACCAGCGACACCGATCTGGACCGCGCCGAGGGGCTGCTGCAAGCCGTGGGGCAGACCGTGCGGCTGCAGAACGAGGGCCAGATGGATGCCGTCACCGGCGTCAGCGGCTCGGGCCCCGCCTATGTGTTCCACCTGATTGAGACTTTGGCAGTCGCGGGCGAGGCGCAGGGGCTGCCGGCGGACCTGGCGATGCGGCTGGCCAAGGCGACTGTTGCGGGCGCCGGTGCGCTGGCAGAGGCGGCAGAGGAAAGCCCCGGCCAGCTGCGCATCAATGTGACCAGCCCGAACGGCACCACCCAGGCTGCCCTTGAGGTGCTGATGGATGATGACGACGGTTTCCCGGCGCTGCTGAACCGGGCTGTGGCTGCGGCCGCGGAACGTTCAAAGGAGTTGTCGCGTGGCTGAGATCACTTTTGACGAGTTCCTGAAGGTCGATGTCCGCGCCGGTGAAATCATCCGTGCCGAGCCGTTTCCCGAGGCGCGCAAGCCGGCAATCAAGCTTTGGGTCGATTTCGGGCCGGATATTGGCGTAAAAAAGAGCTCAGCGCAGATTACGGCGCATTACATGCCGGAAACGCTGGTGGGCAAGCAGGTTCTGGCCGTCGTAAACTTCCCGCCGCGGCAGATCGGCACGTTCATGTCAGAGATCCTGGTTCTGGGCCTGCCGGATGAAAACGGAGAGATATTTCTGGCGGGTCCCGATGGAAAGGTCCCGCTGGGCGGGAGGATGCACTGAGATGAAAATCTGGATTGCGCGGCCGATGACGGCAGCGGTCACGGCACGGGCGCGGGAGGCGTTTGGTGATCTGGAAATCCGTGAGACCAACGCGGTGATGAATGAGGCGGAGATGCTGCGCGCGCTGCGCGACTTCGACATTGTCGTGCCGACGCTGGGCGACAGGTTCACGGCTGAGATCTTTGCCAAGGCGGGCACGCCCCGCTGCAAGCTGCTGGCCAACTTTGGCGTCGGCTACAACCACATTGATGTCGAGGCCGCGCGGGCCGCAGGCGTCGAGGTGACCAACACGCCGGGGGCGGTGACCGATGCCACCGCAGATATTGCAATGACGCTGATCCTGATGTCGGCGCGCCGCGCGTCCGAGGGCGAGCGGATGCTGCGCAAGGGGGACTGGGCAGGCTGGCACCCGACCCAGATGCTGGGGCTGCACGCCACCGGCAAGCGCGTCGGCATCGCCGGCATGGGCCGTATCGGCCAGGCGATTGCCCGGCGCTGCCATTTCGGCTTTGGCATGGATGTGTCCTACGTGGCGCGTTCGGCGAAGGATCTGGATTTCCCGGCAGACCGCGCCGGCAGCCTGATTGATCTGGCGGGGCAGGTGGATTTTCTGGTTGTGGCGGTGCCGGGCGGCGCCGAGACCACGCATCTGATCAACGCCGAGGTTCTGGGCGCGATGCAGTCCCACGCCCATCTGATCAACATCGCCCGCGGTGAAGTGGTCGAGGAGGCGGCGCTGATCGACGCGCTGCAGAACCGCCAAATCGGCGGTGCCGGGCTGGATGTCTATGAGTTCGAACCCAAGGTGCCGCAGGCGCTGATCGATCTGGATAACGCCACTCTGCTGCCGCATCTGGGCACCGCCACCGAAGAGGTGCGCAGCGATATGGGCCATATGGCGCTGGACAATGCCGCAGCCTATCTGAATGGCGCGGCGCTGCCCAACCGGGTCTGAATTATGTCTGCCTGAGCCGCGTCCCGGCTCAGGCGTCTTTGGGCTTGTCCCGGCGGTGGTCCCAGGCGGGATCGTCACGCTTGATCCTGCGGGTGGCATAGGTGCCTGCCGGCCAGGCCAGGATGGCACCGATGGCGGCGCAGACCAGAATGGCCCTGACTGAGTAGTACCCCAGCACAAATGCGGTGATGACGGCTGCCCCGGCGATGCAGGCGCCAATCATGATGGACAGGTGAAAGCGCAGCTTGCCGGCCAGCGGGTCGCCCAGAGGGGCGTGGTTTGTCATGACGGCCTCCTTTGGAAGTGGTCCAAAGAGTATAGCACAGATCGCGGCAGATTGTTTCGGGCGGCTTACTCTGCCGTTTTGCCGCTGCGCAGATCGCCCGCCGCCTCGCGCCAGTGGCGGCGGCACAGCGAAACATAGGTCTCATTGCCGCCGATCTGCACCTGGTCGCCCTCGGTCAGCACCCGGCCCTGATTGTCCTGGCGGACCACCATAGTGGCTTTTTTGCCACAGTAGCAGATGGTGCGCACCTCGCGCATTTCATCCGCCAGCGCCAGCAGGGTGGCGGAGCCGGGGAATAGCTTGCCCTGGAAATCCACCCTGAGGCCGTAGGCCAGCACCGGCACCTGCAGATCATCGACAACGCGGGCCAGCTGCCAGACCTGATCGGGCGTCAGGAACTGCGCTTCATCGACAAAAATCGCCGCCACCGGGCCGCGTGCCAGACGCTGTTCAATGCGGGTGTAAAGGTCGTCGCCCGCGGCAAACATATCCGCTGCTTCGCCGATGCCGATGCGCGAGGCGATTCTGCCGGTCCCGGCGCGGTCATCCAGCCGGGCGGTCAGCAGGTAGGTATCCATATGGTTTTCGCGGTAGTTATGCGACGCCTGCAACAGCACCGTCGATTTGCCCGCGTTCATGGTGGAGTAGTTGAAATAGAGCTTGGCCATGGAGCCGGGGTTTACCCGTCCCGGCCTGCGGGGAAAACCGGATTCGTGCCTGTTTTTCGGGGTGGAGGTAAAGCCGTGGCGGGAAGGCTCACCGGGGCGGGTATGGCCAGGGAGGAACAAATCCCTAAAACGGCCAAGCCGAATGCCCCGGAGAGCCCAAGTACCGGGCAGACCAATTACCCTAACAGCGGAACGTCACTCACCCCGTTCCGCTTTGCACTGAACAACTGATGCCAATTGCATCAACCCACTCGCTAAATCCCTGAAAACCTGAGGGATGGATAAGGTATCGCAATTCCTCTACAAGACAGAAATGGGAAATTAACCGGTTCGTTCCCCATGGGGGCGGCGGTCAAGCCAGGTAGGATTTAAATGGCTGAAATCGGGTCGTATCTGAAGAAACACACCGAAGCGCTGGTAAAGGATGTCGGCATCGAAGCCGCCTGCCAGATCACGGGGAAGTCCAAGGCAACACTGGGGCGCTATTATTCGGACAATGCCGAACACACAGACCGGTTCATGCCGGTGGATGCAGTGGCCAAGCTGGAAAGTGCTGCGTCTTATCCGCATGTGACCTCGGCGCTGGCGGAGCTGAAGAACATCACCCTGTCTTACAACGGCAACGGCTCTGCCGAGGAGACCGGGCGCAGCGGCGGTGTGAATGCGGATGTGATTGCGCTGAGCCAGCGGTTTGCCCAGCTGATGAGCGAATACCAGGAAGCGATGGAAGATGGCATTATCACCGTGAACGAGGCCAAGCGGCTGCTCAGGGAAACGGTGCTGTTGCAGCAGGTTCTGCTGGATATGAAGCTGCACCTGGAGGAAGACAGTGCCTGAGACCGGTGACGGGGACAGCCTGCCTGCCATTGCGGAAGGTGAGCTGCATCCGATTGACGTGGACGCGCTGGCGGCACCTGGCGATCCGCGCCACGCGCCGCGCATTCTGCTGCTGTACGGCTCCCTGCGCGCGGTGAGCTATTCCCGCAAGGCGGCTGAGGAGGCTGCGCGGGTGCTGCAGGCCTTGGGCTGCGAGACGCGAATTTTCGACCCTTCCGGTCTGCCGCTGCCGGATGATGCGGGTGCGGCGGAGCACCCCAAGGTGGCAGAGCTGCGCGATCTGGCAGTCTGGTCCGAGGGCATGGTCTGGTCCAGCCCGGAGCGCCATGGCGCGATGACCGGTATCATGAAGCTGCAGATCGACTGGCTGCCGCTGTCGCTGCAGGGCGGCATCCGCACCACGCAGGGCAAGACGCTGGCGGTTATGCAGGTCTCGGGCGGCTCGCAAAGCTTTAACGCAGTCAACCAGATGCGCATCCTGGGCCGCTGGATGCGGATGCTGACCATCCCGAACCAAAGCTCGATCCCCAAGGCCTGGCTGGAATTCGGGGAGGGAGAGCGCCTGCCGGAAGGCCCGTTCTACCGCCGTCTGGTGGATGTGATGGAAGAGCTGGTGAAATTCACCTGGCTGGTGCGAGGCCGCAAGGATTACCTGACCGACCGCTATTCGGAGCGGCTGGAGAGCGCTCAAGAGGTGCATCAGCGGGTCTCGCAGAAGTAGCCTGCGGGCAGTATGCCCTTGTCTGCAGACAAACCTAAGCCCCGGCGCCGCTGCCGGGGCTTTATTGTTTAAGATGACCGGTATCACCGGCACGTCGCAGGATGGCAGACAGGCAAACGGGCAAGCGGGCAAGCGAACGGCACAGGCATTGCGGTTACCTAGAAACCTTATTCCCGCATTTGGTGTGGTGTGCGGTTAAGCAATTGGGCGGCCTTTCCCCTGGTGTTTAGGCAATTGTTAAGGCTCATTTCCGCCGCAATCGGGCCGTGAAGTTACCGCCTGCGCTGGAAACCGCATGGAAACGGGGGAAAACCTGAATTTTCTTCCTAACGAAACCAAGCGGATTTTCCCTTGTTTTTAGGGAGTTTTTATAAAAATCGCAGGCGCCCGTTAAGTAAATAAGGGGTTCGGGAGCTTCGGTCCCGGCACAGAGACAGCGCGTTAAGGTTTTGTTAATTCTGTCTCATTCTGCGCATATTTCTGCCCGCGCGGCACCGCAGCAAGCCGCATTCCAGCCTCAGGGCTCACCGACCATAGCGATGTGGGAAAATGGAGTGGGTCATGAGACAATTACTGGGAATTGCCGCCGCAGTCTTGATAGGTTTCAGTACTGCAGCGGCCGTGGCCGGGCAGGCGGCCCGGGTGCAATCTGTGCCGGGTTGGGAGGCCGTGGGGCGCCTGAACATCGGTGGCAAAGCCATGTGCACGGCCAGCCTGATCGCGCCGGATATGGTGCTGACGGCGGCCCATTGCATGTATGACATCCGTAGTGGCCGGGCCGTGAACCCGCGGAGTATCAAATTTGAGGCAGGTCTGAACGGCCGCCGCGCCAAGGCGTCGCGCCAAGTGGTCAAGGCTGTCGTCCATCCGGGCTACCGGCATGGCCGGACCGGCCAGTTTCAAACCGGAACAGACATTGCTGTGCTGCGTCTGGACAGCCCGATCAGTGCAAATGTGATCCGCCCGCTGGTGCTGGCCGCAGCGCCGGAGCGCGGCATGCGGGTGGATGTGATGTCTTATTCGCACCGCAATGCGACCTCGCCCCGGCTGCAAAGCGCCTGCCAGGTGATTGCGGCGCGGCAAAGCTCGCTGATCACCACATGCCGGGTCGATTTCGGGGCGTCCGGTTCACCCGTGCTGCAAAAGCGTCCGGGCAGGGCGCCGCAGCTGGTCTCGGTGATCTCTTCCAAGGCCCGGATGGGGGGCAGGGGGGTGTCGCTGGCCGCACCGCTGGGGGATGCGCTGCAGGCGCTGATGCGGCAGGCGGGGTGACCGCAGCCGCCGCTGCGGCCCAATAGCCTGCTGCTGAATAAGAGCGGCAGGACGCGAAGCAGCCCCGTTTGGTTCCCCGGGGCTGTTTCCTTTTGCAGCACGCCGTCCTGCGGTTACTGGCTGCTGAGGCGGACCTCTTCCAATGGATAGGCCAGGCTGTCCTGATCCTCCCAATTCATGTGGCAGCCTGCGCAGAAGCTTTGCTTGATCTTCATTTCCTTGCCGCTGGGCAGGAGGGCTGCATAAAGCCAGTCACCGGCCTCGGGCGCACCGCCATCGGCCAGCTTGGTCATGATGAACAGCGGACCGGGAACGGCGTTGCCCTTCTTGACCTTGAAGCTTTCCTTGGCCAGAACCGACCCCGCGGGCATCACAAAGCCTTCTTCGGCGAACTTCAGATATTGTTCAGCGGCAATGCCGTTTGCAAAGGTCTGCAGGAACCGCTCGCCATGCGGGCCGGCAAGGGCCGGCCGGGTTGACGTCACCTGCCAGGAGCGGAAGTCAGCGCCGACCGGATCGCCGTTCTTGGCGTAGCCTTCGGCCATTTTGGCCTCGATGCATTCGTAGATCTTAACAACGGCCTCTGCTTCAAGTTCCGAGGGGTCGCCATCCACAGGGCAGTCCTGGGCAATTGCGCCGGCCGGTACAAGTGCCAAAAGTCCTGCGGCAATCTTTGTCGGTAAGTTCATGGCCTTTCTCCCTGAGTTGTAATGCTGCGGGTCGTGTTGTGCTGTTCACGGTCGCACAGTTCAGGGATTTACCGGGTCACAACTCTACACGGCTGTGTGAAAGCACAGCACGCAAAGGAAAAGCCCCGGGCGTTGCCGGGGCTTTAAAAACATAACGTTGAAGCGTCCGGGCAGAGGGTGCCTAGCCCTGCAGCGACTTCACTTCGACGTCCCCTTCGGCCTGGGCCTTGATCGCCCGTGCAGCGGCATTGGCGCCGGCTGCGGTGGTGAAGTAGGGGATCTTGTCATAAAGCGCGACCGAGCGCATTTCCTTGCTGTCCTCAACGGCTTGCGCGCCCTCAGTCGTGTTCATCAGCAGCTGGACGCCGCCGTCCTTGAGCATGTCCACAACGTGGGGGCGGCCTTCATAGACCTTGTTCACCAGCTCGCACGCCACGCCCTGGCCTTCGAGCCAGGTCTGGGTGCCGCGGGTGGCGACCAGGGTAAAGCCCTGCTCCACCAGGATCTGCGCCGCTTCCAGCATCAGCCGGCCCTTGTCGGCATCCTTGATCGAGACGAAGGCGCGGCCCGAGGACGGCAGCACCATGCCGGCCCCCATCTGCGCCTTGAGGAAGGCGCGGGCAAAGGAACGGTCCCAGCCCATGACTTCACCGGTGGAGCGCATTTCGGGGCCAAGGATGGTATCGACGCCGGGGAAGCGGGCAAAGGGCAGCACCGCTTCCTTGACCGAGAACCAGGGCATATCCGGGTCGGCCAGGGTCATCGGATCGGCCATCGGGGTGTTCACGTCATAGCCCGCGTCCGGCTTATAGGGCGCGCGCATCGGGAAGTTCGACAGCGGCTCACCTGCCATCACACGGGCCGAGATCGAGGCAATGGCGCTGTCGGTTGCCTTGGCGACAAACGGCACCGTGCGCGACGCGCGCGGGTTCACCTCAATCAGATAGATTTCCTCTGCGCCGGCGTCATTGGGTTTGATCGCGAACTGGATGTTCATCAGGCCAACCACATTCAGCGCTTTGGCCAATGCGAATGTCTGTTCCTTGATCTGTTCGATCACCGGCTTGCCAAGCGAGTAGGGCGGCAAGCTGCAGGCACTGTCGCCCGAGTGCACGCCGGCCTCTTCGATGTGCTGCATGATGCCTGCCACATGCACGTCTTTGCCGTCGCAGATCGCGTCCACATCCAGTTCAACCGCGCCGGCCAGGTAGCTGTCGAGCAGCACCGGGCTGTCGCCGGAAACCACCACCGCCTCGGCGATGTAGCGTTTCAGCTGGTCCATGTCGCGGACGATTTCCATCGCCCGGCCACCCAGCACATAAGACGGGCGGATCACCAGCGGGAAGCCGATTTTTTCTGCGATTTCAAGCGCTTGCTCGTCAGTGGAGGCGATGCCGTTGTTCGGCTGCTTGAGGCCCAGGTTGTTGACCAGCGCCTGGAACCGTTCGCGGTCTTCGGCCAGGTCAATGGCGTCGGGCGAGGTGCCGAGGATCGGGATGCCCTCTTCCTCCAGCGCGTTTGCCAGCTTCAACGGGGTCTGGCCGCCGAACTGCACGATGACGCCGTGCAGGGTGCCGTTGTCCTGCTCTACCCGCAGGATTTCCATCACGTGCTCAAACGTCAGCGGTTCGAAATACAGCCGGTCCGAGGTGTCATAGTCGGTCGACACGGTCTCGGGGTTACAGTTGATCATGATGGTCTCATAGCCCGCGTCGGTCAGCGCAAAACAGGCGTGGCAGCAGCAGTAATCGAACTCGATGCCCTGGCCGATCCGGTTCGGGCCGCCGCCGAGGATGACCACTTTCTTGCGGTCAGAGGGGCGTGCCTCGCATTCGACGTCGCCAAAGGCGGGCGCTTCATAGGTCGAGTACATGTAGGGCGTCTGCGCTTCGAATTCGGCGGCGCAGGTGTCGATCCGCTTGAACACGGCGTTGACGCCGGCCGCGCGGCGGGCCTTGCGGACCTCAGCCTCGGTCTGGCCGGTCAGCTTCGCAAGGCGGGCGTCGGTGAAGCCCAGCATCTTGAGCGCGCGCAGGCCTTTTTCGTCCGTCGGCAGGCCGCCGTCGCGGACTTCATCTTCGGCCTCGACGATTTCGCGGATACGGGCCAGGAACCAGGGGTCGAATTTGGTGACGCCAAAGATTTCATCGTCGCTCAGCCCGTGGCGCATCGCCTGGGCGATGGTGCGCATCCGGTCCGGGGTCTGCAGGCTGATCGCCTTGAACACTGCGGCCTTGTCCGGCGCGCCGGGGATATCCACTTCGTCAAAACCGGTGAGGCCGGATTCCATCGACGCCAGCGCTTTTTGCAATGATTCATGGATGGTGCGGCCGATCGCCATGGCCTCGCCCACCGATTTCATCGCGGTGGTCAGATACGGCTCGGAGCCGGGGAATTTCTCAAACGCGAATTTCGGGATTTTTGTCACGACATAGTCGATGCTCGGTTCGAACGATGCCGGGGTCACCTTGGTGATGTCGTTGTCCAGCTCGTCCAGAGTGTAACCCACCGCCAGCTTGGCGGCGATCTTGGCAATCGGGAAACCGGTCGCCTTGGAGGCCAGTGCCGAGGAGCGCGACACCCGCGGGTTCATCTCGATCACCACCATACGGCCATCGGCGGGGTTCACCGCCCATTGCACGTTGGAGCCGCCGGTTTCCACACCGATCTCGCGCAGCACGTTGATCGAGTGGGTGCGCATGATCTGGTATTCTTTGTCGGTCAGCGTCAGCGCCGGGGCCACGGTGATCGAATCGCCGGTGTGGACGCCCATCGGGTCGATGTTTTCAATCGAGCAGACGATGATCGCATTGTCCGCCTTGTCGCGGACCACTTCCATTTCGAACTCTTTCCAGCCCAGCAGGCTTTCATCCACCAGGATCTGGTTCACCGGGGACGCGTCCATGCCGGTGCGGCAGAAGTGGATGTAGTCTTCGCGGTTGTACGCGACGCCGCCGCCGGTGCCGCCCATGGTAAAGGCCGGGCGGATGATCGCGGGCAGGCCGATGCCGTCCAGTGCTTCCAACGCGATGCGGATGCCTTCGTCCAGATCTGCCTTGCCGTCCTCCAGCTTGGGTGCGGTGACGATGGTGGCGCGCGGGTTCTCAATGCCGAGGCGGTCCATCGCTTCGCGGAACAGTTTGCGGTCTTCAGCCATTTCAATGGCATCGCGGGTGGCGCCGATCATCTCGACACCGAATTTCTCGAGCACGCCCATTTCTTCCAGCGCCAGCGAGGTGTTGAGCCCGGTCTGCCCGCCCATGGTCGGCAGCAGCGCGTCGGGGCGCTCTTTCTCGATGATCTTGGCGACCACTTCCGGGGTGATCGGTTCGATATAGGTGGCGTCGGCCAGGCCGGGGTCGGTCATAATGGTGGCGGGGTTGGAGTTCACCAGGATCACCCGGTAACCCTCTTCGCGCAGGGCTTTGCACGCCTGGGCACCGGAGTAGTCGAACTCGCAGGCCTGCCCGATGACGATCGGACCGGCTCCGATGATCATGATCGACTGGATGTCGGTTCTTTTAGGCATGGCCATATTCCTTTGGTTGACGTGCGGGCAGCTTTGAATCAGGGGCACTGGCGAGTGCCCAAATTGTCCTGCGTTATAGGGACCGCGCTGAAAGGTTCAAGGGGGATCGGAAACGGAATTGGAAATGCCGCATCCACCCCTTTTGTTCGCATAGCGAACGTTTATATGTGGGGGCCAAGACCTTGGGGAGTCAATTCCGGTGCGGATTCGCTTTGATCAGGGCCCTAAGGGGGCCGGCACATGTTTCGACCAGCCGCTGCGCGTGATCCGTGCGGACGTGCCGGAGGACGTGCCCGCTGCACTAGCAGCGCTGGATGCGGCACGCGCCGAGGGGCATTGGCTGGCGGGATATGCGTCTTATGAGCTGGGCTACGCGCTGGAGCCAAGACTGGCAGGGCGGATGCCAAAGGAGCGGCGGCTGCCGCTGATGAATTTCGGAGTGTATGAGCAGCCACTGCCGCAGAACGCTGAGGGCAGCGCCCGGACTTGGGAGGGGGCGGAAGCGCCCTCCCGTGGGGAGGGTCGGGTGCTGCCCGGCCTTCAGCCGAACGGCGCAGGTTTGGAAGGCATTGCGCCCCGCTGGACCTATGAGCGCTACGCTAAGGCGTTCACTGAGGTGAACCGCAATATCGGCAAGGGCGACATCTATCAGGCCAACCTGACCTTCCCGATTGATGCAGATGCCTATGGCTCTGCCGGGGAACTCTATGCCGCACTGCAAGCCAAACAGGCGGTGGGCCACGGCGCATTGGTCCAGCAGGACGGCCTGCCGGACCTTCTTTCGCGGTCACCGGAGCTGTTCTTCCGCACCGATGCTGAGGGCATGATTGAGACCCGCCCGATGAAAGGCACCCAGCCGCGCAGCGACGATCCGGTCGAGGACGCCCGCCGCCGCGATTTCCTGCGCCAGGATGAGAAAAACCGCGCTGAAAACCTGATGATCGTGGATCTGTTGCGTAACGACATCTCCCGCGTGGCGCAGACCGGTTCGGTGCATGTGCCGGAGCTGTTTGCGGTCGAAAGCTATGCCACGGTGCACCAGATGGTTTCCACGGTGCGGGCAAAGCTGCGGCCTGATGCCGGGCTGGCAGAGGTTTTTGCGGCGCTGTTTCCCTGCGGCTCCATAACCGGCGCGCCCAAAATCCGCTCAATGGAGATCCTCGCGGATCTGGAACCCTGGGCGCGTGATATCTATTGCGGCACCATCGGCTGGGCGGCACCGGACGGGTCGTCGGAATTCAACGTGGCGATCCGCACGCTGATGCTGGAAAAGGGCCGCGCGACGCTCAACGTAGGCGGCGGCGTGGTCTGGGACAGCACCGCGGAGTCTGAGTATGAGGAAGCGCTATGGAAAGCCCGGTTTGCCCGCGTGACGCCATCCAGAACGATCCCGCTTTCCGCCTGATCGAGACGCTGGGCTGGCACCCCGGCGAAGGCTTCCGGCATCTGGCGCAGCATCTGGCCCGGATGGTGCGCAGTGCGGCTGAATTTGGCATTCCCTTTGAGCCGGAGCAGGCGCGGCGTGTGCTGGTGGCGGCTGCCGGCGGCATACCGCTGCGCTGCCGTCTTACTTTGGACGCGGGCGGGCAACTGGAGCTGACGGCGCCGCCGCTGGGAAGCAGCCCTGCGGAATGGCGGTTGGGCATCGCTGAAACAAGGCTGGATCCGGCGGATGTCTGGCTGCAGCACAAGACCACCCGCCGCGCGGTGTATGATGCCGCACGGGCAAAGCTGCCGGAGGGTGTGGATGAGCTGCTGTTTCTGAACCAACGCGGGGAGCTGTGCGAGGGCACCATTACCAATCTGTTTGTGACCCGCCCGGACGGGCAGGTGGTGACGCCGCCGCTGACCTGCGGCCTGCTGCCGGGCATCCTGCGGCAGGTGATGCTGGAGCGGGGTGATTGCTGCGAGGCGGTTCTTGGCTTGCAGGATCTGCAAGAGGCGCAGGCCATCCGCATGGGCAATTCGCTACGCGGTTTGATCCCGGCAAGGCTGGTCTGAGGGGGGAGCGCTCCCGCAGACAAGAGCCCCCTGGCTGGCGCCAGCGGGCCAGGCCCAACGCTTACCGTCCTGTCGCGTCAGCGATGGGATGCGGAAGGGGCGGGAGCCTGTCTGCACAGGGCGCAGCCTGCGGAAAGGGAAGGTGGGAGGCGCTGAAATTGCCCTGTTTGCTTGACAACCACGCTGCAAACTTGTGTACCACCCCGGACGAATTCAGGCGCCGGTCCGGCGCATCTCCAGAATGACGGTCCACCCGGACAGACGACCCGAGACACGAAAGGTCCCGCCATGCACGCCTATCGCAGCCATACCTGCGCCGAACTGAACAAATCCAATGTCGGTGACACCGTCCGCCTGTCGGGCTGGGTTCACCGTGTGCGCGACCACGGCGGATTGCTGTTCATCGACCTGCGCGACCACTACGGCGTCACGCAAGTTATGGCCGACCCGGACAGCCCGGTCTTTGCCGAGATCGAGAAAGTCCGCTCGGAATGGTGCATCCGCATTGACGGCAACGTCAAGGCGCGCGATGAGGCCCTGGTGAACGCCAAAATCCCCACCGGCGAGATCGAAGTCTTCATCCGTGATATCGAAGTGCTGGGCAAATCCGAAGAGCTGCCGCTGATGGTCTTCGGCGAGCAGGAATACCCGGAAGAAACCCGCCTGCGCTATCGCTATCTGGACCTGCGCCGCGAGAAGATGCAGCGCAATATGCTGCTGCGCTCAAACATGGTCCAATCGATCCGTAAGCGTATGTGGGACAAGGGCTTTAACGAATACCAGACCCCGATCATCACCGCGTCCTCCCCCGAAGGCGCGCGCGACTTCCTGGTGCCTTCGCGTCTGCATCCGGGCAAGTTCTACGCCCTGCCGCAAGCGCCGCAGCAGTTCAAACAGCTGATGATGGTCTCGGGCTTTGACAAATATTTCCAGATCGCGCCCTGTTTCCGCGACGAAGACCCGCGCGCCGACCGCTCGCCCACCGATTTCTACCAGCTCGACCTGGAGATGTCCTTTGTCACCCAGCAGGATGTGTTCGACACAATCCAGCCGGTGATGCAGGGCGTGTTTGAGGAATTCGGCAAGGGCCGCAAGGTCGACAGCGAATGGCCGCAGATCTCCTATAAGGATGCCGCCAAATGGTACGGCACCGACAAGCCGGACCTGCGCAACCCGATCAAGATGCAGGATTGCTCCGAGCATTTCCGCGGCTCCGGCTTTGCCATCTTTGCCAGCCTCCTGGAGAACGAAGGCACCGAAATCCGCGCCATCCCGGCGCCGACCGGCGGCAGCCGCAAGTTCTGCGACCGGATGAACAAGTTTGCCCAGGGCGAAGGCCTGCCGGGCATGGGCTATATCTTCTGGCGCAAGCAATCGGCGGATTCCATCGCACAGGAGCGAGGGATCACCGTTAAAGACGTCAACGCCATGATCAAATCGGGCGAGATTGTCCTTGGCAATGAGGCGGCGGGCCCGCTGGCCAAAAACATTGGCCCCGAGCGCACTGAAGCGATCCGCCAGCAGCTGGGCCTGGATGTGGGCGACGCGGCCTTCTTCCTAGGCGGCAAGCCGAAGGCGTTCGAAAGCGTTGCAGGCCGCGCCCGCACGGTGATCGGCGAAGAGCTGGGCCTGACCGACAAGGACCGCTTTGCCTTCTGCTGGATCGTGGATTTCCCGATCTACGAGAAGGACGAGGAAACCGGCAAGATCGATTTCGAGCACAACCCCTTCTCGATGCCGCAGGGCGGCATGGACGCGCTGCTGAGCGATCCGCTGGCGGTCAAGGGCTACCAGTACGATCTGGCCTGCAACGGTTACGAGCTGGTCTCGGGCGCGATCCGGAACCACAAGCCGGAGATCATGTTCAAGGCGTTTGAAATTGCCGGCTATGGCAAGGATGAGGTCGAGAAGCGGTTCGGCGGCATGGTCAATGCGTTCCAGTACGGCGCCCCGCCGCACGGCGGCTGCGCGGCCGGCATCGACCGTATGGTGATGCTGCTGGCGGATGAAGCCAACATCCGCGAGGTCATCATGTTCCCGATGAACCAGCGCGCCGAGGACCTGATGATGTCGGCCCCCTCCGAGCCGATGAGCGATCAGCTGATGGAACTGGGCCTGCGCGTGATCCCGCAGGATCAGTAAACCGCATTTTGATGTTGAAAGAAGGCCCGGGCGACTGTCCGGGCTTTTTTTGTTGGGGCCAAGGCGGAATTTTTGCCGGGCAACGGTGGTCCGAAAGTCTGCAGAACAGGCGACGGAACGCGCGGAGATCTGCGTATCACATGAAAATCAGCTGTGGACCCGGGCGTGGGTGCTTTAATCTGCAGTAAAGCCAGGCCGTCCAGAGAGATCAGGCCGTTCAGGGAGAACAGGGCGATGCAGTTCGACGGAGATTTGGCGGAGATCCGATTTGGGGCAGGGCTGTCGCCGCTGGTGCGGCCTCCGGTTTCGGCAGAGGCAATGCTGAGCCGCCTGCAAGGCGCCGATGAAATGGCTCTCAGATTTCCTCTCAGCGGTTTTGACGAAGCCTTTGCCCGCGCCAAGGAATTCCGGCGGCTGAGGCGGGACCGCAAGCGGCAGGAAGGCGGGCAAGGGTACGAGGCCGCGGACAATGCCTTTAAAGCCTACCGCCGCGCGCATAATGCGGCGCGGTTCAGGTGGCACGGCCAAAGGTTGCTGCGCCACGTCTTTACCCGCGATGCCTTTCGCGAACGGCTGGTGCTGTTCTGGGCCGATCATTTTACCGCGCAAGGCAAAAACGGAGCGCTGCGCATTCTGGCCGCACCCTATGCCGAGAGCGTCATCCGGCCGCTTGTGGCGGGCCGTTTCGAGGATATGCTGATCGCCGCAGCCACCAGCCCCTTGATGCTGCATTACCTGGATCAGAACCGCTCGGCCGGGCCGGGCAGCCGGGCGGCGAAGCGGCGCAAGCGGCTGAGCGGGCTGAATGAAAATCTCGCCCGTGAAGTGCTGGAACTGCATACGCTGGGCGTGGATGGGCCATATGGCCAGGCGGATGTGCGGCAATTGGCCGAGCTGTTCACCGGCTTGACCGCCGCGCAGGACAAGGGCTTTGTGTTCCGCCCTGGAATGGCTGAACCGGGGGCGGAAACCGTGCTTGGGCAAACCTATGGCGGCGGCAAGCCGGAGCTGGGCCAGGTGCTGTTGGTGTTGCGTGATCTGGCACGCCATCCTGCCACTGCGCAGCATCTGGCGTGGAAGCTTGCAGTGCATTTCACCTCTGATCAGCCGGAGCCGGGGTTGGTGTCGCATCTGGCGGCACGCTATCAGGACAGCGGCGGCGATCTGATGCAGGTCTATTCAGCACTGCTGGAACACCCCGCGGCCTGGCAGCCGGATTTGCAGAATGTCAAACCGCCGTTTGACTATGTGGCCTCTGCCTGTCGCGCACTTGCGGTGCCTGAGGCGCGGTTTTCCGCATTGAAGCCAGGGCAGCTGAACCGGCTGCTGCTGGCACCGCTGACGCCGATGGGTCAACGCTGGGAATTCTCCGGCGGGCCGGATGGCTGGCCGGAAGAGGATACGTCCTGGATCACGCCGCAAGCGCTGGCCGCGCGGCTGCGCTGGGCAATGGCGGCGCCGCGGCGGCTGGCGCAGCCGCTGCCGGATCCGCGTGTCTTTGCCACTGCGGCGCTGGGCCGATTTGCCAATGAACGGGTCCGGTTTGCGGCCCGCGCCGCCGAAACCCAGTCAGAGGCGGTCGGGCTGATCCTGACCTCTCCGGCCTTTCAGCGCCGCTAACAGGAGGTTTGCTTCATGCAGTTGACACGCCGATCCTTGCTGACCCGTTCTGCCATGCTGGGCTGTTCTCTGGCGGCCAGCCCGCTGGTCACGCCGGTCAGCTTTGCCGCGGCCCCCTGGGACACGCGGCTGGTGGTGATCATTCTACGCGGCGGCATGGATGCGCTGGATGCGGTGCAGCCTTACGGCGACCCCGCATTGGCCGGCTTGCGGCAGACCCTGTCGGGCGGACCGCAGGCCGGGGCGGCCGATCTTGACGGGTTCTATGCCCTGCATCCAGGCTTGGCACCGTTGCTGCCGCTGTGGCGTGCAGGCGAATTGGGGTTTGTGCAGGCGGTATCCACCCCCTACCGCGACCGGCGCAGCCATTTTGACGGCCAGGACCTGCTGGAAGCGGGCACCACGGCATTGGGCGACGCAAGAGGCGGCTGGCTGAACCGTTTGCTGCAGCAGATGCCCGGAGTGGAGGCACGCACCGCTTTTGCCATCGGTCAGGAGCGGATGCTGCTGCTGGACGGGGCAGCGCCGGTCTCGCAATGGGCGCCGGGGGCGGGGCTGGCGCTGAGCCCGCAGGCCGAGCGGCTAGCGGGCTTGCTGATGGAAGAGGATCCGCTGTTCCACAGGGCATTGAATGAGGCGCTGGAGCTGACCCGGCAGGATCTGTCTTTGGGATCCGAAGATACCGGCAGCGGGGACAGCGGCATGATGCAGGCGGCGCCGAAGGGGAGAGCACACACCGAGATTGCCGCATATGCTGCGGAGCAGCTGCGCAGCGATACCAGGATTGCGGCGTTTTCGATCAATGGCTGGGATACGCATTACCGCCAGGCAAACGGCCTGAAGTCCGCGCTGGGGCGGCTGTCGGAGACGGTCCTGAAGCTGCGCAGCGGCCTGGGGGACGGGATCTGGGGCAAGACGGCGGTGGCGGCTGTGACCGAGTTCGGGCGCACCGTGCGCGAGAACGGCACTGGCGGCACCGATCATGGCACCGGCGGTGCGATGCTGCTGGCAGGCGGGGCGATCCGCGGCGGCAGGGTGCTGGGGCGCTGGCCGGGACTGGCGGAGGCTGATCTTTATGACCGCCGGGATCTGATGCCGACAGCAGATGTGCGCCAGCATCTTGCCTGGCTCATGCATGGATTGGCAGGTGCCCGGAAAAGTGATCTGGAAACTAATGTGTTTCCGGGGCTGGCCATGGCAGAGGATCCCGGTTTGCTATTGTAAGAGCCGTGGTTCTCCCGCCCGCTCGACCCGTTCAGGGAACGGTCTGAGCCGTTGGGGCCCGGCCCCCCCCCAAAGCCCGGCCGGGCCCCCACCCCCCCCCCCC